>NZ_UQXD01000047.1 GCF_900544955.1 uncultured Oscillibacter sp. | reverse complement strand
GAAGTCCGCCAGCCGCAGCCGCAGGGGCCGCCGCCGGTCCCGCAGCAAGTCCAGCAGCCCCGCCCGCAGGGGCACCAGCCAGGCAAGCCACGCATCCCCCGGCTCCTCCGGCTCCGCCGTCACCGTCTCCCGGAAGCCCAGCGGCGCCCGGCTGCCCAGCAGCAGCGCCCCCGCCGCCGGACAGGAGGCGGCCAGGGGAATCTCCCGGAAGGGGCCGTAGTCCTCGGTGAACCGGGGGTGCTCCCGGCAGGTGACGGAGGTGGCGGCCCGGCCCAGCCACCGGTGGATTTCGCACAGGTTCTCCCGGTCCAAAAAGGGGCAGCGGCCCCCCGCCAGGGGAAAGCACCATGCCCCCTCCCCGTCCCGGGCCATGGCGGTGCGGAGCCGCTCCCCCAAGAGGCCGGGGACCGTTTGATAGCGGCGGACGGTGTCCTCGTCCAGCGCCACCTCCCACCTCTCGCAGCAGGTGTGGGGGCAGTTCCCCGTCAGACAGCGGAACTCCCCGTAGTAATCCGGTGTGCGGACCAGCATCGCGGCGCCTCCTTTTTTCCTTTCCGTTGTCAAAACAACAGACTTTCTCCCGCTATTGTACGATACTGTCCTCAACAAAGCAAACGCAATCCGTTTGAAATTCAAAAAAGGAGAGACACTACCATGGTACGGAGGATCATCACCATCGACCGGGAGAAATGCAACGGCTGCGGCGCCTGCGCGGCGGCCTGCCACGAGGGGGCCATCGGCATGGCGGAGGGCCGGGCGGTGCTGCTGCGGGACGACTACTGCGACGGCCTGGGGGACTGCCTGCCCGCCTGCCCCACCGGGGCCATCACCTTTGAGGAGCGGGAGGCGGCGGCCTACGACGCGGCGGCGGTGGCCGCCCGGCAGTCCCAGGCGGCCGGGAGCGGCGCCGCCCCCGCCGGCTGCCCCGGCAGCCAGAGCCGGGCGCTGGGCACCCGGGCAGCGGCGGCTTCCGCCTCACAGGAGACCCCCGTCTCCCTGCTGGCCCAGTGGCCGGTGCAGATCAAGCTGCTGCCCCTGGAGGCCCCCTTCTACCAGGGCGCCCGGTTGCTGATCGCGGCGGACTGCTCCGCCTTTTCCCGGGCGGACTTCCACCGGCGCTTTATGCGGGGCCGCATCACCATGATCGGCTGCCCCAAGCTGGATGAGGGGGACTATGCGGAAAAGCTCACCGAAATCCTCCGCCGGAACGACATCCGGGAGGTGACGGTGGTCCGCATGGAGGTCCCCTGCTGCGGCGGGCTGCAGCGGGCGGCGGAGACCGCCCTCCGGACAAGCGGCAAGTTCATCCCCTGGCAGGTGGTGACACTGGGCCGGGATGGAAATATTCTGGAAGAGTAAAATGGAGGAATCCACGATGAACGCGACTGTCAACGAAAACTGCATCGGCTGTGGCCTGTGCGCGGGCACCTGCCCCGAGGTCTTTACCATGGGGGACGACGGCCTGGCCCACGGCGGCGCCTTCGGCGCGGAGCTGCTGGAGTCCGCCCAGGACGCCCGGGACGGCTGCCCCGTCAGCGCCATCAGCATCGAGGAATGAGCAAGAGGCCCCGCGTCCCAAAGGACGCGGGGCCTCTTGACATTTCAACAAGATATTTTTGTTAAATATTTATGAAAAAATGTTGACTCATGCTGTTTTTTTATGTAGATTGATTATATCACCATATGGAAAAATTTTATAATTAGAGGGTAATTCCAATGACTTCTTAAGCGATTATGTGCTATTGGCTGATTGGTGATGTAAGGAGTTTCTATGAAAAAGTTTTTGAGTTTGATGTTTGCTGTTGCTCTTGTCTGTTCTTTGTCAGCACCCACGTTTGCGTCTGAAAACCATATTGCAAGCTTTTCTACTTCTAAGGTGATTAACGAATATGAAGCTTTGAAGCAGCTTGCAACTACCAGCCCTTCCGCTTTGATGGCAAACGGATATACAAACGAAGAAATTAGCTCAATTCAAAATTATCAAGAACTATATCGTGATCACATCCGCTTCCTTCAAAGCCTAGATAGCACAGCTCTTTCCAAGCACGGTTACACTCCTAGTCAAATCAATCTTATTAAAAATTTCACCGGAACAGATGCTGAGATGAGAGCTATCGGTTCAAAGGTAACTATTTCAGCCAGCACTTCAAATTTTTCCTGGACAGCGGGTTCTAGAACAACCGGTAGGCTTAGATATACCTGGGAATGGGATGGCGTTCCGGCTTTTAAAAACAATGACGTTCTTGCAGTTTCTTGGAACGATTGGAATGTTACCTACAATACTTCCCAAGTTAAATACTATAATGTGAATACCGGTGATTACTATACCTCTGCTGCCGCAACCCTTATTTACCCAACCGGCAATTTAAAAACGCTAGGTGCTGGTCATAGATTCCCAGTTGCAATGTCTGACAACTATTATTATACCCGCGAAGGTATGGGAACCTTTACCATTAGTTCTGATGTCTTTGCTAAAAAGGATTTCATATCGTTTTTAGAGTATGGTCATATTCGGCTAAAAGCTGAGGTCGGTTTCTCTGTTTCGGTGGGCGGTGCAGACGCATCTATTTCTTTCACAGTTGCATCCATCCCTGCCGGTGATACATCTTGTGAATATTTCTGGCCGTCTTAATTAAATTGAAAAAGAGAAGGCAATAGCCTTCTCTTTTTATTACTTTGGTATGCATTCTTGAATATATTCTTGAAGCTCTTGTATATTCTCTTTCACATCACTCAATTCATTAATCTTCGAAGTAATGATGTCCTCTTTTCTTGCTATATAATTCAAAAGATTCACAAATTCATCCCGCGTATTTTTTATTTCTCTCAGCAAATATAACTGCATCATAAAAACAAGTACAAGGAGCAAGATAATACTTCTAAACCGTTTGTCTTTCATTGCTCATCAACTCCTTTCTCTTTGTGAAAATATTATATTTTATTCCATGCAAAGAAGCAAGAAGGATTTTGTACACTCTCGATCTATATGTTTTGCCACATATATACTATGAAAAATAGCACCCTGTAATTTTAACGCTCCGGCAGCAAATTTTAGCAGCTTTTTCAAAAAAAAGGCCCCGCGTCCCAAAGGACGCGGGGCCTCTCTCTGTTTTTCAGCCGTTCCGGCGGCGCTTTTCCAGATACATCCGGCGGTCCGCCGCCTCCAGCAGGTCCGCCAGGGACTCCTCCGACGGGTGGAAGCACGCCGTCCAGGCCCAGCCCAGGTCCGCCGGGGTGACGGGCTCCACCGCCGCCGCCATGGCCCGGAGCCTGGCGGGCAGGTCCTCCTCCCGGCAGTCCGGCAGCAGCACCACAAACTCGTCCCCGCCGAAGCGGACCACCGTCTCCCGCCGCGCCCGGCACCGCTCCAGGGCCGCCGCCACCTGCTGCAGCACTCCGTCTCCCGCCAGGTGGCCCCAGGTGTCGTTGACCTGCTTGAAGCCCCGCAAATCCAGCATCACAATGCCCAGCCGCTGCGCCGCCCGGTCCGGAAAGGCCCGCAGCTCGTTCAGATACCGCCGGTTGTACACCCCGGTGAGATCGTCCCGGTACAGCTGCTGCCGCAGAAGCGCCGCCGGCAGCGAGCGGTCCGCAATCTCCAGCTCCGCCCAGCGCTCCCCGCCGGGGCCATCCAATAAAAACCGCCGGGATCGGAGGCCCTCCGGCTCCTCCCCGGCGGGCGGCTCTCCCCCGGGGCACACCGTGAGGCGGACGCTGTCAAACAGCGGCTCCAGCAGCTCCAGTGCCCGTTTCAGCTCCTCCTCCCGGACGCGGCGGATTTCTCCCATCGCCATCTCTCCTCGCTCTTCTCCCGATACGTCCTCTAATTTTAGAACAATGTATTCAAAATGTCAATAGAACAGATTGTTCTAACATATACTGGCATCGGTGATGAAATTGAAAAAGTACGAGCGCATTCGGGCGCTGCGGGAGGACGCCGACCTGACGCAGCGCCAGGTCGGGACCGCCATCAACGTGCCGCAGCGCACCTATGCCTATTACGAGAGCGGGCAGCGTATGACCCCGCCCTGGGTACTGTGTGCTCTGGCAGATTTTTACAACGTCAGTGTGGACTATCTCCTGGACCGCACCGACCGCAAACCCACCAACCGATAAGCCGCCGGGCGGCAGACGCTGTGTCTGCCGCCCGGCGGGTTTTTTCACGTATTGTCCCGGCTGATGGGCTCCCGGAGGAGCAATCGCCGCAGGGCCCGGCCGTTGAAGGGGATGAGGGGGTAGAGGTAGCCCTTCCCCACCAGGGGCTTGGTGGTGGCCAGCAGCACCACAATGCCCACCAGCCCCAGAAGGAAGCCCCACACGTCGAAGGCCGCCGTCGCCAGCAGCAGCGCCACCCGCAGCAGCTTGAAGGCGTAGCCCATCTCGTAGCTGGGCTGGGCAAAGCTGGCCACGGACACGAAGGCCATATACACCAGCACCTCCGGCCCCAGCCACCCCGCCTGAACGGCGAAGTCGCCCAGGATCAGCGCCCCCAGCATGGAGAAGGAGTTGGACAGAGAGTCCGGCGTGTTCAGCGACGCCAGTTTCAAGACGTCGATGAGGAACTCCACCACCAAAAGCTGCCACAGCAGCGCCAGGGAGGCCGGCTCCGGCGAGGAGAGGAACTCCAGCCACGACGGCAGGCGCCCCGGCTCGCTGACCATCAGGTACCAGGCGGGGGTGATGAGCAGGGAGATGAGGAACACCACGATCCGCAGCAGCCGCAGATAGGTGCCGATGAGGGGCGGGAAGTAAAACTCGTTGGCCTCCTGGGTGAAGTCGAAGAAGGTGGTGGGCAGGATCATCACCGAGGGGGAGTTGTCCACCATCAGCACGATGCTGCCCTCCAGGATGCTGGCGGCGGCGGTGTCGGGCCGCTCCGTATAGCGGACCTTGGGGAAGGGGTTGTACCACTGCTTGGGCCGGATGGCCTCCGCCACACTCTCCTGGGCCATGGAGAGGGACTTGACCGAGACGCTTTGCAGCTTCTGCCGAATTTCCTCCAGCAGCTTGGGGTCCGCCCGGTCATCCAGATAGCACAGCGCCGCGTCCGTGCGGGAGCGCTTTCCCAACTTCATCCCCTCCAGCGTCAGGTGGGGGTCCCGGATGCGGCGGCGCAGCAGGGCCAGGTTGGGCACCATCGCCTCGATGAAGCCGTCGTGGGAGCCCCGGAGCACCTTGCCGTCCGGCGGCTCCGCCACGCCCCGGCCGGGGTATTCCTTGGCGTCCATCAGCGCCCCGCCCGCCAGGCCCTCCACCAGCAGCAGCGTCTTTCCCAGCATTACGGAGGTCACGATGTCCTCCACGTCGAAGCTGACGTTGGTCTCGGAAAAGGAGACGAACCGGTCCGCGAAGTCCTGCATCCGCCTCAGGTCCTTCACCTCCGCCGCGGGGAGGGACAGCCAGAAGGCCCCCATCCGCTCCAGAATGTTGTCCTTTCCATAGCCGTCGATCACCCACAGCCGGGCCCGCCGCCCGCCGATCACATAGTCCCGGTTCACCACGTCGCAGCAGCGGCCCACGCCCAAAAGGCCGTCCATCCGGCGTACGTTGTCCATGTAATTGTCCGAAAGCTTCTCCATGCTCCACCTCCATTGATGGCCCTAGTATGTCCATCCGGCGGCGGATGATTCCAAAAAAACGGCGGCGCCGTGTCCGGCGCCGCCGCTGTCCCTCAGTTGATTTTGTACTTCTCCAGCACCCGCCGGTCCACCTCCACGCCGATGCCGGGACCCTCCGGCACGGCCACATGGCCCTCCCGGAAGGTGATCTCCCCGTCGATGAGGTCCAGGCGGAAGGGATGGCTGGACTGGTCGTACTCCACCATGGGCTCGATGGGCTTGTCGCACAGGGGCGTGGGCACCAGGGTGGCGATGAATTGCAGCGACGCCGCCAGCCCCACCCCGCTGCCCCACACGTGGGGGATGAGGGCGGTGTTGTAGCTCTGGGTCAGCACCTGGATTTTCTTGCACTCCGTGAACCCGCCGGAGGAGCACAGGTCCGGCTGGTAGATGTCCAGCGCCCCCCGCTCCAGCCAGCGGCGGAAGTTCTGCTTGCCGAAGAGGCACTCGCCGGCGGCCAGATTGGTGCCCGTCAGGTCCCGCAGGGCGGCGTAGCCCTCCAGGTCCTCCGGCGGCAGCAGCTCCTCCAGGAATTCCAGCCGGGCGTCCTGCAGCTCGTAGAGGATGCGGCGGGCGTTGCCCCGGCTGTAGGCGCAGTTGAAGTCCGCCATCAGCTTCACGCCGTAGCCCAGGGCCTCCCGCACCGTGCGGATGTAGTGGAGGTCCTCCTCCACACCGAAGCCCACCTTCAGCTTCATGCCGAGAAATCCCTTTTCCCGGTAGGACAGGGCCTCCTCCACCGCCGCCTCCGGATACCGGGCCCCCTCCACCCGGTAAAACCCGGTGGCGTAGGCGGGGATTTTGTCCCGGTAGCGGCCGCCCAGCAGGTTGTACACCGGCTGGCCCAGGGTCTTGCCGATGGCGTCCCACAGGGCGATGTCCACGCCGCTCTGGGCGTTGATGCACACGCCCTGCTGGCCGATGGGGCGGACGCTGTTATACAGCTTCTCCCAGAGCACCTCCACATCAAAGAGGCTCTGGCCCACCAGCAGGGGCCTGTAGCACTGCTCGATGAAGGAGGCGGCCATGAAGGGCTCCTGCCGCCCGTGGCACAGGCACTCGCCGAAGCCGCAGACGCCGTCCGCCGTCTCCACCTCCACGATCACGGAATCCCGCTTGTACACCCACCCCTGGGAAAAGCGGAAGGGCTGGGAAAGGGGCGCGCTGATGATGTGAACCCGTACATCCTTGATGGTCATGTCCGTCATCCTTTCTCTCCGGCGGCCGATGCGGGCGCCGCGCCCCGCCCTCGCCGCTGTCTACCGCCATGATAGCACATCGGTTCCGGGGGCCACAATTGCCGGATTCCCCCAAAAGGCACCCCCCTCTTTGTCCAAATCCGCCAAGGGGAGGGGCCCCGGCCGGGGCCGGAGTCCCTCCCCTTGGGTGTCATTCCCGGATCTTCGGAAACGTCAATGTAAAGGTACTGCCCTTCCCGGGCTCGCTGTCCAGCTCCACCCGGGCCCCCAGGTAGGCGGCGCCGTGCTTCACGATGGAAAGGCCCAGGCCCGTCCCCCCGCTGGGATGGCTCTTGTCCACCCGGTAGAACCGCTCAAACACCCGCTCCCGGGCGTCCCGGGGGATGCCGATGCCGGTGTCCCGCACCGTGACCCGGGCGCCCTCCGGCGCCTCCGCCACCGTCACCAGGACGCTGCCGCCGGGGCGGTTGTAGGCCACGGCGTTGTCGCAGAGGTTGTAGAGCACCTCCTCCACGATCTGGGGCACGCCCCGGGCGCAGGCCGTGCCGCCGGAGAGGGTGAGGGAGACCTGGCGGCTCTCCGCCGCCGGGGCCAGCTGGTCCAGAATGGACCGAGCCTGGGCGTAGAGGTCCACCGTCTCCCACTGGGCGGTGGGGCCGCCCTCGTCCAGGCGGGAGAGCTTGATGATGTCGTTCACCAGCCCGATGAGGCGCCGGGCCTCCCGGTGGATGTTCCCGGCGAAGTGGGGGATGTCGGCGGGCTTCACCATGCCGTTTTCCAGGATCTCCGCCGTGCCCAGGATGGAGGTGAGAGGGGTTTTCAGCTCGTGGGAGACGTTGGCGGTGAACTCCCGCCGCAGCCGGTCCCGCTGCTCCTTCTCCGTCACGTCCAGCACCACCAGCACGGCGCCGGCCACGCTCCCCGCCTGCTCCACGGGGCTGGCCATCACCCGGCGGCAGTCGTCGCTGCGCTCCAGCAGCTCCTCCCACCTCCGGCCCGCCAGGGCCTCCTCCACGCAGCGGCGGAAGCCCGCCTCCCGGTTCAGGGCCAGGACGCTCTCCCCCTCCGCCCCGGGGCCCTCCGCCCCCAGCAGATGCAGCGCGGCGGAGTTGTAGGACAGCACGCGGGTCTCCCGGTCGATGACCAGCAGCCCCTCGCTCATGTTCTCGGTGATGGCGGTGAACTCCTCCCGCCGCTGCTGCAAATCCAGCACCTGCCGCTGAATCTGGCGGTTCTGGCTGCGGATTTTGCTCAGCAGGGGGGCCAGCTCCTCATACACCGCCTCCTCCCCGGGGTTGGAGAGGTCGATGGCGTTGATGGGCTCCACCAGCTGCCTGGCCACCCGCCCCGCCAGGCCCAGGGCCAGGCAGAAGGCCAGCAGCAGCATCAGCGCCACCGGCTGCATCGCCTGGAGCACCAGCATCCACACGGAGTATTGGGTGTCCGACGCCCGGAGAACGGAGCCGTCCGCCAGGCGCAGGGCAACATACACCGTCTTCTGGGAGAGGGTGTCGGAATAGCGGCTGGCGGACCCCCTCCCCAGGACCAGCGCCGCGTGAATCTCCTCCCGCCCAGCGTGGTTTTCCATCACGGCGGGGTCCTCCCGGTTGTCGTAGAGCACGGTTCCGTCGGCGGCCACCCAGGTGATGCGGCTCTCCGGCGGCAGCCCGGACTCCAGGTACGCCAGGCCCTCCCGCTCCACGCCCCGGGCGATGTAGGCGGTGCTCCGGGCCAGCTCCTGGGTCACCCGGTCCTGGAAGTACCCGTGGAGCACCCCCACGATCAGCACCAGGCTTGCCAGCAGCACCGTCAGCGTCACGGTCAAAATGGCGCGGCAAATGCGTTTTGTCATGGCGTTCCTCAGCTTTCCAAACCGATCTTGTAGCCGTAGCCCCGAACGGTCTCGATATAACCGCCCGCCTCCCCCAGCTTCTGGCGCAGGGTGCGGACGTGCACATCCACGGTACGGCTCTCGCCGGTGAAGGCGTAGCCCCACACCTCCTCGATCAGCCGCTCCCGGGAGAGGACCTGCCCCCGGTTTTTCAGCAGCAGGCAGAGGACCTCAAACTCCTTCTGGGTGAGGGACACCTCCTGCCCGCTCACAGCGGCCACGTGCCGCCCCGGGTCCACGGTCAGCGCGCCGCAGCGGTAGGCGCCGCTCTCCGTCTCCGTCCGCCGCAGCAGGGCCCGGATGCGGGAGAGCAGCTCCATCATGCCGAAGGGCTTGGCCACGTAGTCGTCCGCCCCGGCGTCCAGCCCCAGCACCTTGTCGTACTCGGTGCCCTTGGCGGTGAGCATGATGACCGGCAGCCGCCGGGTGCGGCCGGCGGCGCGGAGCTTTTTCAGCACGGAGACGCCGTCCTCCTCCGGCAGCATGATGTCCAGCAGCACCAGCGAGGGCGCCTGCTCCGCCACGGCGTTCCAGAAGGCGGAGGGCAGGGCGAAGCCCCGGGCCTCCATCCCCTGGCTGTTGAGGGTGTAGATCACAAAGTCCCGGATGCTGTCGTCGTCTTCCAGTAAATAGATCATAGCGGACCTCCTCGGCTTCCGGCTCCCCGTCCAGAGCGGGAGCCCGGGGAATCTCCGGCCCCTCCGGCGGGCCGGCGGCAAGCGTCTCTCCGGCGGCCGTCCCGCCGCCTATATCAGCTGCTGCTCGTTGATCATCAGCTTAAACTGCAGCCCCAGCTTCTCCGCCGCCTTGCGGCAGAGGATCATCCGCTGCATGAAAATCTCAAAGTAATCCATGACGGAGCCGTACTTCGTGTCCACGGACAGCTTCAGCTTGATGAGGGTGTGCTCCTCGTTGATCTTCAGCTGGGCCTTTTTCACCGAGTAGTTCACCCGGTCGTGGATGTCGAAGCTGGCCATGTCCCGGTTGCGGACCCGGCTGCGGCGGACGTCGGATTTGTCCGCCAGGATCAGTGCCGCCGCCACGGCGTTCACCGGCAGGCCTGTGCCCTCGTCGTGGTTGCCGATGGCGGTGACCACGGTGGCGATCTCCTCCGGGTCGCAGTGCAGGTTGTCCAGCAGGCGGAAGGCCATCACCGCGCCGGACTGAGAGTGGTCGATGCGGTTGACCAGGTTGCCGATGTCGTGGAGGAAGCCGGCGATTCTCGCCAGCTCCGCCGTCCGGGCGGGATAGCCCAGGGTCTCCAGGATATAGCCCGCCGTCTCCGCCACCATGGTCACGTGGGCAAAGCTGTGCTCCGTGAACCCCAGGGTGATGAGGGACTCGTCCGCCCGCTGGATATAGGTACGGATAGCCCCGTTGTTTTTGACTTCCTCAAAGGTCAGCATCTCCGCCGCCCCCTTTCTGCCGCCGGTGTGTCCGCCCCCGCCGCCTGAGACGGCGGGGGCGGCGAGGGGCCCGGGGCCGCTCCCTCTCAGTTGTTGGACGGGTGGACGCCGGTGATGCTGTACTCCACCCATTCCGCCACGTTGGTGGCGTGGTCGCCGATGCGCTCCAGGTACTTGGCCACCATCATCAGCTCCAGCCCCTGCTCGCCGTTGGCGGCGTCGGCGGCGATGAGGGCGATGAGCTCCCGCTTCACCTGATCGAACAGGGCATCCACCTGGTCGTCGGCGGCGCAGACCGCCCGGGCCAGCTCCAGATCCCGCTTCACGAAGGAGTCCACGCTGTCCGTCACCATATGGATCACCGCCCGGGCCATGTCGCCGATGTGGGGCGCGCCGGAGCCCTCCGGCACCCGCACAAACCGGGTCAGCTCCGCGATGTCCGCCGCCTGGTCGCCGATGCGCTCCAAATCGGAGATCATCTTCAGCGCCGCGGAGATCTCCCGCAGGTCCCGGGCAACAGGCTGCTGCTGCAGCAGCAGCTTCAAGCAGAGGTTCTCCACCTCCCGCTCCTTCCGGTCCAGCTCCCGCTCCGCCTCCACGGCGGCCGCCGCCAGGGCTTCGTCGTTTTTCAAAAGGGCCTCCGCCGCCGCGGAGATGGCGTCCTCGCACACGGCGCCCATCTGGATCAGCTCCACATGCAGCCGCTCCAGCTGCTCGTTGAACGTGTTTCTCAATGCAGTCTCCTCCTTAACCGAACCGGCCGGTGATGTAGTCCTCGGTGCGCTTGTCCCTGGGGGTGGAGAACAGCTCCTCCGTCCTGCCGAACTCCACCAGGTCCCCCAGCAGGAAAAAGGCGGTGTTGTCGGAGATACGGGCGGCCTGCTGCATGTTGTGGGTCACCATGATGACAGTATACCTGCTTTTCAGCTCTGCCGCAAGGTCCTCGATCTTGGAGGTGGAGATGGGGTCCAGGGCGCTGGTGGACTCGTCCATCAGCAGCACCTCCGGCTCCACCGCCAGGGCCCGGGCGATGCACAGCCGCTGCTGCTGGCCGCCGGAGAGGCCCAGGGCGCTCTTTTTCAGCCGGTCCTTCACCTCGTCCCAGATGGCGGCGGAGCGGAGGGAACTCTCCACAATCTCGTCCAGCTTCACCTTGGAGCGGATGCCGTGGGTCCGGGGGCCGTAGGCCACGTTGTCGTAGATGCTCATGGGGAAGGGGTTGGCCTTCTGGAAGACCATGCCCACCCGCTTGCGCAGCCACGTGGGGTCCACCCCGTCGTCGTAGATGTTCTGCCCCCGGAAGTTCACCTGGCCGGCGATCTTCACCGAGGGGATCAGGTCGTTCATGCGGTTCAGCGTGCGCAGAAAGGTGGACTTGCCGCAGCCGGAGGGGCCGATGAAGGCGGTGATCTCATGCTCCGGGATGTCGATGTTCACCCCGTGGAGGGCATGGTTCTGGCCGTACCACAAATCCAGGTCCTTTGCTTGTATAATCGTAGCCATAGCGTACTCCCGTCACTTTTTCAGTTTCCTGCCCGCAAAGTTCGCGGCCAGGTTGATGCAGAAGGTCAGTACCATCAAGATCGCCGCGATGGCGAAGGCCACGGCGGTCTCCCCCCGCTCGCTGGCATAGACGTACAGCGCCACCGTCAGCGTGGCGGAAGAGGACTGGAGGGCCTCGAAAAAGCCGTTGAGGACCAGGCCGAAGCCCGCCGTGAACAGCAGCGCCGCGCTCTCGCCCACGATGCGGCCCACCGCCAGGATGCAGCCGGTCACAATGCCGTCCACCGCGTTGGGCAGCACCACGGTGCGGACCATGTGCCACTTCCCCGCCCCCAGGCCCAGCGCCCCCTCCCGGTAGGACTGGGGCACGGTTTTCAGGCTCTCCTGGGTGGTGCGGACGATGGTGGGCAGGATCATGATGACCAGGGTCAGCCCGCCGGCCAGGATGCCCGGCGCCAGGCCCATCTTCTGGACGAAGAACAGCATGCCCACCAGGCCGAAGATGATGGAGGGGATGCCGGTGAGGGTCTCGGTGGCGAACTCGATGAGGGCCACCACCCGGTGGTTGGCGGCGTACTCCGTCAGGTAGATGGCGGCGCCCACCCCCAGGGGCAGCACCAGCACCATGGCCACCAGGATGATATAGAGGGTGTTGAGAATGTTGGGCAGGATACCGATGGTATCCTGGATATAGCTGGTCTGGGAGGTGAGCAATTGCCAGGAGATGCTGCCCAGTCCCCGGTAGAAGATATACCCGATGAGGAACACCAGCAGCGCGCAGGTGACGCCCGCGCAGACCCACAGCAGCGCCCGCAGGCCGCTGTCGTAAAGCCGCCGTCCGGGGGAGAGTTTCTGGTCCATGGCTCAGTCCTCCTTCTTGTTCTTGATGAACACGTTCAGCAGCACGTTGATGAGCATGATGAACAAAAACAGCACCAATCCGATGGAGTACAGGGCGTTGCGCTGCAAGCTGCCGTAGGCGGCGTAGGACATCTCCGAGGCGATGGCGGTGGTGAGAAAGCGGACGGAGGTGAACAGCCCCGGCATGTTGGCCACGTTGCCCGCCACCATGATGATGGCCATGGCCTCTCCGATGGCCCTTCCCACGCCCAGCACCACCGCGGCGGCCACGCCGCTGCTGGCGGCGGGAAGGGACACCCGGAAGTAGGTCTCGATCTGCGTGGCCCCCAGGGCCAGGGAGGCCTCCTCATACTCCTGGGGCACCGCCCGCAGCGCCGTCTCCGACACGTTGATGATGGAGGGCAGGATCATGACGGCCAGCACCACGATGGCCGCCAGCAGGCAGGCACCGGAGCTGAGGCCGAACAATTGCCGGATGGCGGGCACCAGCACGATCATGCCCACCAGGCCGTACACCACCGAGGGGATGCCCGCCAGCAGCTCCACCGCGGCCTTGATGACCCGGGCGGCCCTGGGCGGCGCCACCTTGGCCAGGAAGATGGCGGTCATGAGCCCGATCGGCACGCCGATGACCACCGCCCCGGCTGTGCCATACACGGAGGTGAGGATGAAGGGCAGGATGCCGTAGGCCGGCTCCACGGTGGTGGCCGTGGGGGCCCAGACCCGCCCCAGCAGGAAGTCCGCCAGGCCCACCTCCCGAATGGCGGGCAGGCCGGAGACAATCAGATAGACGCTGATGAACAGCACGAAGGCCACCGCCACAATGCCGCAGAGCAAAAACAGCAGGTGAAAGCCCCACTCCATGGCCTCCCGGCCGCCCCGGCCCTGCCGGGGCCCGGTGCCGCCGCTTCCGCGGCGCTGGGCCTTCTTCCCCGCCGGGCGGCCCAAAAGCGGGGCCGCCGACGCGTTTTCCAGTTCCATATCGTTCTCTCCTTCCGGTTGCGGAAACGCCCCCACCCCGCGGGATACGGGGGTGGAGGTGTTCCCGAGAGGGGGTGGGTTACTCCGCCACCGGCACGGCGCCGGCGGTGCGGATCAAATCGTTGGCCGCGGAGGAGGTGGCGAAGTCAAAGAAGGCCTGGGCCTGGGCGCTGAGGGCGGCGCCCTCCTTGGTCACCAGGACGAAGGGCCGCTGGATGGCGTAGGTGCCGTCCAGGACGGTCTCCTCACTGCACGCCACGCCGCCCACGGTGATGGCCTTGATGCCCTCCTTTCCCTCCACAGAGGAGAGGGAGGCGTAGCCGATGGCGCTGGGGTTGCCCTTCACCGCCTCGATGACGGCGCCGGTGGAGGTCAGCTCCTGGCTGAGCACGCAGGTGTCCTTCGTGCCGGTGATGGTCTCAAAGCCGTCCCGGGTGCCGGAGCCCGCCTCCCGGCCGATGCAGGAGATGGCGCCGGCGGCGCCGCCCACGGCGCTCCAGTCGGAGATGGCGCCGGTGAAAATCTGGGAGATCTGCTCCACGGACAGGTCCGCCACGGTGCTGTCGGCGTTGACGATGATGGCGATGCCGTCCAGAGCCACAGTGGTGCCCACCAGGCCGGAGGCGGTCTCTTCATCCTTCAATCCCCGGGAGGAGAGGCCGATGTCCGCGCTGCCGTTGGAGGCGGCCTCGATGCCGGCGCCGGAGCCGGTGGCGTCATAGCTGACCTTCACGCCGCTGTTGTCGGCCATGAACTGCTCGCCCAGCACGCCGATGACCTTTTCCATGGAGGTGGAGCCGTTGGTGGAGACGTTGCCGCTGAGCTTGGCCGCCTCGGGAGCGGGCTCCTGGGCGGGAGGGGTGGTGTCGGAGGGGGCGGCGGGCTCCTCCTTGGCGCCGCAGCCGGCCAGCACGGACACGGACAGCGCCAGCGTCAGCAAAAGTGCAAATACCTTTTTCATCAGAATGAACTCCTTCTTCTTTATGTCGGTGTTATGTTCTCCGCTTGGGATGGTCCTAGTATAGGCATCCGCAAGTAAAATCCGTCACCAGCGAAGGGTAAAGTCTGTGTAAAATCCCCCCTTTTTTGTAAAGCCGCCCCTTCTTTTTCCAGCAAATTTCCTTCTCCGCGGCAAAAACCCACCGCCGCTGTTCTTGAAACGGACCTGGAAATGTGGTATGGTGCTCTTATAGAACCCCGCTTGTACGTAAACGGTTTCCCCGGAATACGCGAAAAAGGAGTATGAGGTATGATTAGTCAGGACATCCGGGCATTGGCCCCGGAGCAGGACCCCCTGCGCATGGGCATGGGCTGGAAGGTGGAGGACCTGCCCAAGCCCCAGATCATGATTGAGAGCACGTTCGGCGACAGCCACCCCGGCAGCGCCGGCCTGTTCGAGCTGGTGAACGAGGCCGTCCGCGGCGTGGCCGACGCCGGCGGCAAGGCCGCCCGCTTCTTCACCACGGACATCTGCGACGGCATGGCCCAGGGGCACGACGGCATCAACTACTCCCTGGCCAGCCGGGACGCCATCTGCAACATGATCGAGATCCACGCCGGGGCCACCCCCTTTGACGGCGGCGTTTTCGTGGCCAGCTGCGACAAGGGCATGCCCGCCCACCTCATGGGCATCGGCCGGGTGAACATGCCCTCTATCATGGTCACCGGCGGCGTGATGGACGCCTACCCCCTGTGCGAAAAGCCCCCCAAGAATATCAAGGAGGACCTGCTGACCCTGGAGCAGATCGGCATCTACTCCGCCAAGTGCGAGCGGGGCGAGATCACGGAGGAGGCGCTCACGTGGTACAAGCAGCACGCCTGCCCCTCCTGCGGCGCCTGCTCCTTCATGGGCACCGCCTCCACCATGCAGATCATGGCCGAGGCTCTGGGGCTGATGCTGCCCGGCTCCGCCCTGATGCCCGCCACCTGCCAGGACCTGAAGGACTTTGCCTACAAGGCCGGCGTCCAGGTGATGGAGCTGGCGAAGCAGGGCCTCAAGCCCCGGGACATCGTCACCATGAAGTCCTTTGAAAACGCCATCATGGTCCACGCCGCCATCTCCGGCTCCACCAACTCCCTGCTCCACATCCCCGCCGTGGCCAAGGAGTTTGGCCTGGAGATCGACGCGGACATGTTCGACCGGATGCACCGGGGCGCCCACTACCTGCTGGACATCCGCCCCGCCGGCAAGTGGCCCGCCCAGTTCTTCTATTATGCCGGCGGCGTGCCCCGGGTCATGGAGGAAATCCGCTCCATGCTGCACCTGGACGTGATGACCGTCACCGGCAAGACCCTGGGGGAGAACCTGGACGAGCTGAAGCAAAACGGCTTCTACGACAAGTGCGACGCCTACTGCGCCGAGTGGGGCACCACCTGGCAGGACATCATCCACCCCTTCGACAAGGCCATCGGCACCGACGGCGCCATCGCCATTCTCAAGGGCAACCTGGCCCCCGAGGGCGCGGTCATCAAGCACACCGCCTGCCCCAAGGAGATGTTCCAGGCCACGCTGAAGGCCCGCCCCTTCGACAGCGAGGAGGAGGCCATCTACGCCGTCCTCCACAAGCAGATTCACCCCGGCGAGGCGGTGTTCATCCGCTATGAGGGCCCCAAGGGCTCCGGCATGCCGGAGATGTTCTACACCTCCGAGGCCATTTCCTCCGACAAGGAGCTGGGCAAGACCATCGCCCTCATCACCGACGGCCGGTTCTCCGGCGCCTCCACCGGCCCCTCCATCGGCCACGTCTCCCCCGAGGCGGCCGAGGGCGGCCCTATCGCCCTGGTGGAGGAGGGCGACCTCATCCACATCGACATCCCCGCCCGGAAGCTGGAGATCGTGGGCATCCACGGCGAGGCCAAAACCCCCGCCGAGGTGAACGCCGTCCTGGCCCAGCGCAAGGCTGCCTGGCAGCCCAAGGCGCCCAAGTACCCCTCCGGCGTTTTGAAGTTCTTCTCCCAGCACGCGGTATCCCCCATGAAGGGCGGCTACATGGACTGAGCCTCCCCCCGACTCCACATAAAGAAAGGATGTTCCAACAACTATGACAGCTCTTGAAACCCGTATTTCCGAAATCGGCGTGGTGCCGGTCATCAAGCTGAACCACCCCCAGCGGGACGCCGCGGGCCTGGCCAAGGCCCTGTGCGCGGGCGGCGTGCCCGTGGCGGAGGTCACCTTCCGGGCCGCCGGCGCGCCCGACGCCATCCGCATCATGAAGGAGACCTGCCCCGACATGCTGGTGGGCGCGGGCACCGTCCTCTCCACGGAGCAGGTGGACCAGGTCATCGCCGCCGGCGGCGAGTTTGTGGTCACCCCCGGCCTGGACGTGGAGATTGTGCAGTACTGCCAGAAAAAGGGCATCGCCGTCTTCCCCGGCTGCACCACCGCCACCGATTACCACACCGCCTACAAGCTGGGGCTGAACGTGCTGAAGTTCTTCCCCGCCGAGCAGTCCGGCGGCCTTGCCAAGATCAAGGCCCTCAGCGCCCCCTTCTCCATGTTCAAGATCATGCCCACTGGCGGCGTGTCCCTGAAGAACCTGAAGGAGTATCTCTCCGCCCCCGTCATCTGCGCCTGCGGCGGGTCCTACATGGTCACCGCCGACCTCATCGACAACCAGAAGTGGGACGAGATCACCAGCCTGTGCCAGCAGTCGGTGGAGATTGTAAAGGAGGCCCGCAATGTCTAAAGTAGTGACCTTTGGAGAGCTGATGCTGCGGCTGGCGCCGAACGGGT
>NZ_UQXD01000046.1 GCF_900544955.1 uncultured Oscillibacter sp. | reverse complement strand
CCTCCCCACCGCCGCGGGCCGCGTGGGCGTGGTGTCCGTCCGGACGGCGGAGCCCGCCCGGGTGGCGGACCGGCTGGACAGGGAGTACGGCATCATGACCCGGGTGGGGCTCCACTGCGCCCCCTGGGCTCACCGGACCCTGGGCACCTACCCGGCGGGGACCCTCCGCTTCTCCTTCGGCTGGTGGAACACGGCGGCGGAGGTGGACGGGGCCCTGGCGGCTCTGGAGGCGATTTTGTATGGAGCTTAAACAGCTGGAGTCCTTTGTGGCGGTGGTGCGCTGGGGGAGCTTTACCCGGGCCGCGGAGCGGACCTACACCTCCCAGCCCACCGTCAGCAGCCACGTCCGGGCCCTGGAGGAGGAGCTGGGCGTCCGCCTCCTCCAGCGGAGCACCAAGCGCGTCCAGGTCACGGCCAAGGGCCGGGAGCTCTACGAGTGCGCCCGGCACATGCTGGAGCTGCGGGACAACCTCCTTCAGCGCTGGGCCAATGAGACCCGGCAGATCATTCACCTGGGGGCCTCCACCATCCCCTCGGCCTACATTCTGCCGGAGGTCCTGCCCCTCTACGGGAAGGCGTGCCCGGAGGCCTACTTCATCATCCACCAGGGGGACAGCAGCGAGATCGCCCGGGGCGTCCTGGGCGGATTGTTCGACATCGGCCTCACCGGCATGCGGTATCCGGACGAGCGGCTGGTGCAGATCCCCTTCTACCGGGACCGCATGGTGCTCATCACCCCGGTGAGCGAGCATTTTCTGGCCCTGCGGGACCGGCCGGAGCCGCCGGTTCTGGAGCTGCTCCGCAGCCCCATCATCCTCCGGGAGAAGGGCAGCGGCAGCAAGAAGAGCGCGGACCGCTTCCTGGAGCAGTTGGGGCTGACGGAGGACGATCTCCGCGTCACCGCCCGCATCAACGACCAGGAGTCCGTGAAAAACCTGGTGGCGGGCGGGCTGGGGGTGTCCATCCTCTCGGAGAAGGCGGCCAGGAACTTCGCCCAGGAGCGGCGGATTCTGGTGTTCGACCTCCCCGGAGAGGCGGCGGAGCGGGATTTTTACCTGATTCTCCCCAAAACCGGTCCCCAAAACCGCATGGCGGCCCAGTTCGCCCAGTTTGTCCGGGGGCAGTATCTGGCGCCGTAGCCGCGCCCTCGAACAAGAGCAGCCGGTCCGACGCCTCGGACCGGCTGCTCTTGTTGAAAGACGGAGGCTGCGGGGAGGGGATCCGCCCGTCCGGGCGTCACTCGGCGCTGACGTGCTCCCGGGCGCTCAGCTCCTCCCACATCTGGTTTTCCGCGCCCTTGATCCCCAGCTTTTCGGGGTGGAACGTCAGCCGGGAGACCCCGGCCTTCTGCTGGGCCTCGTAGTCCCGCAGGGCGGCCAGCGCAGGCTTCACCAGCAGGAGAATGGCGATGATGTTGACCCAGGACATCAGGCCCAGGCCGATGTCCACAATACTCCACACCAGCTCGGAGTAGGTGAGGCCGCCGTAGAAAATGGCGAAGATGACGATGGCCTTCACGATGTTCATCGGCACGCGGGTCCTGTCGCCGCAGAGGAAGACGATGTTGGTCTCCGCGTAGTAGTACGTGGCCATGATGGAAGTGAAGCAGAAGAACGTCACGCAGACGGCGATGACGGGGGAGCCGAAGCCGGCGAAGGAGACGTCGATGGCCTCCTGGGCATACAGCACGCCGGCAGGAATGCCCGCCAGATTCGTCACGATGGCGCTTCCGTCCGGGGCCACCACGTTGTAGCTGGAGGTGACCAGCATCATCAAAGCGCCGACGGTGCAGATCAGCAGGGTGTCGAAGTAGACGGCCAGGGCCTGGGTGAGCCCCTCCTGGCAAGGGTGGTCCACGTCGGACGCGCCGGCGGTGTGGGTGGCGTTGCCCTGGCCGGCCTCATTGGAGTAGATGCCGCGCTTGATGCCCCACATGACGGCCAGACCCGCCACGCTGCCGAAGCCCGCCTCCAGGTTGAAGGCGCACTTGAAAATCAGGGCTAGGGCCGCGGGGAGCTGGGTGACGTGCAGAACGATGATGATGAGGCAGGCGCCCACATACACCAGGGACATCAGGGGGACCATCTTCTCCGCCCACACGCCGATCCGCTTGACGCCGCCGAACACGATGAAGGCGAAAATGACGGCCACGGCCACGGTGGTGCCCAGGCGGGGAATGTGATAGGCGCTCTCCACGGAGTCCACCAGGGTGGAGATGTTGGGCAGGTGCAGGCAGAAGGTGGTTGCAAACAGCGCCACGGCGCTGAACAGCACCGCCAGCCACTTGATGCCCAGGCCCTTGCTCATGTAGTAGGAGGGCCCGCCGCGGAACTCGGTGCCGTCGCTGCTGCGGACCTTGTAGATTTGCGCCAGGGTGCACTCGATGAAGGAGGTGGCGCCGCCGATCAGCGCCACAATCCACATCCAGAAGATGGCGCCGGGGCCGCCGAAGGTGATTGCCGTGGCGACGCCGGCGATGTTCCCCGTGCCGACGCGGCCGGCGGCGGAGATCATGAACGCCTGCACGGAGGACACGCCGGTTTCGCTCTTTTTCCCGCCGATCATGATGCGGAACATATCCTTGATTTTCCGGAATTGGACGCCCCGCGTCGCCACCGTGAAGAAGATGCCTGCGCCCAGGATCAAAAACAGCATGGGAACGCTCCAGATCAAGTCATTTAGCTTGGTTGTGAATGCCAGCATAACCTTCCCTCCTAAAACGTTTTTTCAGTGGATGCTCAGTAGTTCTTTCCCCGCGCCTTCACCTCGTAGGTTCCGTAAATGGCTCCGTCCTTTTTCAGATACACACGGTCAAACAGATTGACGGTGGGACAGATGTGATTGGGGATGATCTCCAGCAAATCCCCCGTATGTACGGTGCAGGGCCCCTCCGGCTCCAGCATCCCGTGCTCCTCGCTGAGGCGGGAGAGCACCAGCTCCGGATGGCCCACCACCGTGCCGTAGCCCTTCAGGAAGTAGGGGGCCTTTCCCGGGCCGGTGTCGGTGGAGAGGCTCTTGCAGCCGCAGTCGATCACCACCACCTCCGGCTTGCAGGTGCTCACCACCTGGCTGACCACCACCGCCGCCACGTCCTCTTGGGTGCTGCCGCAGGCCTGGGTGTTGACCTGCATCATGTCCTGGAAGATATAGGTGCCGGGGCGGACCTCCGTGACCCCGGGGACCTCCGCGCAGAACTCCCCGGTGGGCGTGGAGCCCACGCTGACGTCCTCCAGGGGGACGCCGGCCGCCCGGATGCGCTCCGCCAGGTCCGCCATAAGCGCGCCCTCCTGATGGCCGCACTTTTTCCGGTCCGCGTCCGTCTTCCCGTCGCAGATCAGGCCGCGGAAGGTGAAGATGCCCTGCAAACGGATGCCAGGCAGAGCGGAGAGCCGGACGGCCTCCGCCACCGCGTCGTCGTAGGGGATGCCGGTCCGGTGCATCCCGGTGTCCACCTCCAGGCGAAGCTCCAGGACCACCCCTTCGGCGGCGCAGGCCCGGGAGATTGCTTCGGCGGTCTCATAGCAGTCGGCGGCGCAGATCAGGCGGATTTTTCGGGCCAGGGCAATGGCCCGGCGGATGCGCCCCTCCCCCACCAGGGGGTATGCCATGAAGATGTCGTCGATGCCGTGCTCCGCCATCACCTCCGCCTCGGAGAGCTTTGCCACGGTGATCCCGGCGGCGCCGTACTCCAGCTGCAGCTTCGCCAGCTCCGGAATCTTGTGGGTTTTGGTGTGGGGGCGCAGGCGGCAGCGGTTTGCCGCGCAGTGCTCCGCCATCCGCCGCAGGTTGTTGTGGACCTTGTCCATGTCGATCACAATATAGGGCGTTTCCAGCGTCATCATGAGTCCTCCCTCCAACCGGTTTGTCACGCGATCTCAAAAATGGATTCGATCTCCACCGTCAGCCCCAGGGGCAGGCTGTTGGTTCCGATGGCGGACCGGGCGTGCCGACCGCTCTCTCCAAACACGTCCAGCAGGAGCTGGGAGGCGGCGTTGATGACCACGGCCTGTTCGGTGAAGCGGTCATCTCCCGCCACAAAGCCCAGCAGCTTGACCGGTTTTTTCACCCGGTCCAGCGACCCCAGGTACGCTTCCACGGCCGCCAGCGTGTTGCGCATGCAGACCTCCGCCCGCCGGGCCGCCTCCTGCGTGCTCACGTCCACGCCGGCCCGCCCCTTCAGCTGGACGCCGTTTTCAATGCAGCCCTGGCCGGAGATGAAGAGCAGGTTCCCGGTCTGCTGGACCGGCAGGTAAATGCCCACGGGCTCCAGCGCCTTGGGCAGGACAATCCCCTTCTGGGACATACGGGTGTATACGGATTCCAATGTACAGCGCCTCCTCAGTAAAATAGTTGCCTAATTAATACAAATATTTAGTATGAAATACTAACAGTTAGTATGATCCCTGGGTAAAAAAAGAAGTCATAGAAGCTGCGGCCGCTATGAACTCCTTTGTCATTCCTATGATAAGGCCAGTATACCGCGGGCCGCGCAGAATGTCAAACTAATTTTTAGCTTTTTTGGATTATTCAGTCGTTTTGTTTTTCTCCAGCAGGGCGTTGTTGTTTTTCCGCACGATGTCCAGATAATTGTAAAAGGTGTACTTGGAGATGCCCAGCAGAGAGCAGATGCGCTTGCTGGAATTGGTGATGATAAACACGTCCTTGGCCTCCAGCTCCGCGATGAAGCGGATCTTCTCCTCCTTGCTCAGGGTCTGGGGCGCCTGCCCGAATTTCCGGGTGGTCCGCTCGATCAGGGTGTCCAGCAGGTCGTGGACGTTTTCCGTGAAAAACTCCTTGGGCGCTCCGTCCTCGTTCTCCGGGCTCCGGGACTGGTTGTAGGCGTTCAGAAACTTCTCCAGGTGCAGCGTCTCCGTGATGTCCAGATTGACGCACAGGGAGCCCACGGGCTTTCCCTCCGCGTTCTTAAAATAGATGGAGGAGGAGCGCAGAATTTTGCCGTTGGAGGCGTAGGTCAGGTAGTTGAACTCGTCCTTTGCCTCAACGGTGCCCTTCATAATCTCAAAGCCCAGGTTGGTGTTGCACCCGCCCAGAGCCCGCCCGGTCACGTGGCCGTTGCGGATATCCACGATGCTGTGCATGGGCCCTTTGGTGTAGTCGTGCAGGATCACCTCACAGGAATACCCGAACTGATGCTCCAAAAGGTCCAGGAACTGTTTCAGCAGCTCCTTGTTGTCAGAGACATTCTCCATATGCTTCCCTCACTTCCTGACTCATGCCGCCATTGTATAACGTTTTGTCAAAATATGCAAGCAAATCAGCCAAATTGCCAGCACCCGCCCCTGGGAGAGGACCGGCGATGAGAACAGCCGTGCCCGCCGGATATCCGGCGGGCACGGCTGTTTGGGAGGGGAGGAATCGCCGCGCCCCTCTTACGCCTCCGCCACCCGGAGCCGCTCCACGATGGTGGCTTTGGCCATGGAGCGGTATACCGCCAGGGGCAGGGCCACGCCCAGCAGCAAAAACACCGGCGTCACCCACACCATGGGGGCCAGGGTGAAGCGGTAGGTGAAAAACCAGAACATGCTGTTCATGGCGCTGCCCAGCAGCGGGCCCGCCGCTAGGCTGATGCCGCCGGACAGGGCCACCGCCGCCAGGGCGTACAGCAGCCCCTCCCACACCAGCATGGTTTTCAGCTGCCGGCCGGTCATGCCCACGGACTGGAGCACGGCGAACTCCCGCTTTCGGGTGAGAATGCCGGTGAGAATCGCGTTGAAAAAGTTCAGGATGCCCACCAGCCCCACGATAAAGCTCAGCGCGCCGCCCAACAGCAAAAACATGGAGCGGAAGCTCTCGAACTCCGCGGTGTAGGTGGCCTTGCTCTCATAGTCGAACTGGGGATTGACGCGGCCTGTGTAGTCCGCCAGGAAGGTCTCCATGGCGTCGGTGGCCTCGTCCGTGGTATTAAAGGCATAGTACAGCACGCTGTCCGTGCCGGAGTCCCGGACAAAGATCTGGTCGTTGAGGATGAACTCGTCGCTGCCGTAGTAGCGGTAGCTCAGGGCGTTGGGAACCGACACCAGCGCCGCCACCTGGTAGTCCACGTCGTGGAACTTCGTGGCCCGATACACGGCGCCGGAAAACTCCTCCGGATTGACGGCCTCCCCCGTGGCGGGGTCCACATAGCGGCCCTCCTCCACGTAGCGGAGCGTCACCGTGTCCCCCAGCTTGGCCCAGTGAGAGTCCATGTAGGGCTCGCCGTAGTCGCTCTCCGAGTACACGGCGGCCACATACCGTCCGCCGGGCTCGTAGAGTTTGCCGAGATCGCCGTCCAAAACCCGCAGGCGGTCCAGAGCGAAGGGCTCCATGCCGTAGAGCTGGGCGTTGTCCGCGATCAGGCCGTCCCCGGTGCGCTGCTGGGCGGCCACCTGGGCGTCCAGGGCCGCCGCGTCGTACCACCGGCCGTAGAGGGAGCGGAAGTAGTCCTCCGTGATAAATTCCTGAACCAGGGTGGTCTCGCCGTAGGTCCGGCCGCCCTCCGTCACGCCGCCCTGGGCGGCAATCGCGGAGAGGGTCTCCTCAGACACCGCGTTTTCCGGATGGAAGCCGGGGTTTGCGGTTTGGAAGTGGGCTGCGTCCGCCACCACAAAGTCGCTGACGGTGAAGTTGGCCAGGTATTTGTCCATGTCGAAGCCCCTGGTGAAGGTGACGGTCAAGTTCAGCAGCACCACCGCCAACGAGAGGGAGAGGACGGTAACCACGGTCTTGCCCCGGCTGCGGCCCAGATTGGCCCAGGCCATGGCGAAGAGGTCGGTCCCCCTGCCGGACCGGCGGACCGCCTTTTTGCCGCCGCCTCCCTCGGTGTACCGCACCGCCTCGATGGGGGAGACCCGGGCGGCCATGCGGCCGGGCTTGCGACAGGAGAGGGTGACGGTGAGCAGGGCGAACAGCGCCGCCCCCAGGAAGATGGCGGGGTGCAGGGAGGCCACGGTGTCGATGCCGTTGAGCTGGGAGACGATCACCGGCGTCAGCCAGGTGCCCACCAGCCAGCCCAGCGCCAGCCCCAGGGGGATGCCCGCCAGGCTCAGCAGCAATGCCTGCTGGCGGATGATGCGCCGGATCTGGCGGGGGGTGGTGCCGATGGTTTTCAGCAGGCCGTAAAACCGGATGTCGTTGGTGACGGAGATTTGGAACACGTTGTAGATGATGAGGTAGCCGGTGAAGATGATGAGCACCAGGATGGCAGCGATGGCCAGGACGGTGGGGAGGTCCAGGCCGTCGGCCAGCTGGGCGCCGGTGTAGCCCCAGTTGACGCCGATGCGCAGAAAGCCCGGCTCCGCGTTGGTCTCCCTCTGGTAGCCGTGGGCCGCCAGAATCCGGTCCATGTCCCGGGCGATGTTGTCGGCGCCGCCCTTGAGCATCACGTCCAGATTCCAGGTGCCGGTCATGCCGTCGCCGCCGGGCGGGGTGACTCCCGTCTCCGCCAGGATGGCGTCCACCCGGCTCTCCGGAAGCAGAATGTGGCTGGCCACAATGGCCTCGTCATACTCCCACCAGCCGCACAGGGTGAAGGTCTGGGTGGTGGGGCGGCCGTCCACCGTAAAGGGGACGGTGAACGCGGCCCCCAGCTCCGGCTCCACGCCCAGCAGCGCCAGCACACGGGTGTCGGTGGCGGCCTCCTGCGTGCCCTCCGCCGGCAGCCGGCCCTCCACCGGGTCGCAGAACATCCAGTGGGCGTTGGCGGCGTCGGAATAGCCCACCTCCACGTGGGATTTGTTGAAGGGGGCCTCGACGGGCATGCCGATGAAGCGCCGCAGGCCCCAGGACGCAATGAGGGGGTCTTCCCGCAGCTCCTGGAACTGCTCCTCCGTCAGGTATTTGAAGGTGCCGTGGGCAAAGCCCCCCGCCTGGCGGAAATTGGACTGCTGAAAGCCGTCGTTGATGGACATGGCGATGGTGAACAGGGAGGTGAAGAGCACCGTGGTCAGGGCGATGGCGGCCACGGCAATGCGGTTGCGGTTCCGGGCGGCCCGCATGGCCCGGGCGCTGAGGCGGCGGATGCACCCGCCGTTGGCGACGTGAATCATGCCGTCACCTCCGCGCCGCGATGCGGCCGTCTTCGATGCGGATAATCCGGTCCGCCATCTGGGCGATCTCCTCGTTGTGGGTGATCATGACGATGGTTTGGCCGAACTGGCGGCTGGTGACCTTCAAAAGGCCCATGACGTCCTGGCTGGTCCGGCTGTCCAGGTTGCCGGTGGGCTCGTCGGCCAGGATGATGGCCGGATCGGCCGCCATGGCCCGGGCGATGGCCACCCGCTGCTGCTGGCCGCCGGAGAGGTTGGCCGGGAGGTTTTGCAGCTTGCTCCCCAGGCCCAGGGTCTCGATGATCCGCTCCACGCCGGCCTGGTCCGGCTGCCGCCCGTCCAGTTGGATGGGGAGGACGATGTTCTCATACACGTTCAGAACCGGCACTAGGTTGTAGTTCTGGAACACAAAGCCGATCTTCCGGCGGCGGAAGATGGTCAGCGCCTCGTCCTTCAGGGCGGAGAGCTCCCGGCCGTCCACGGTGACGGTGCCGGAGGTGGGGCGGTCCAGGCCGCCCAGCATGTGCAGCAGGGTGGACTTGCCGGAGCCGGAGGTGCCCACCACGGCCACAAACTCCCCCTTCTCCACCGCCAGGTTCACCCCGTCCAGGGCGCGGACTTCCGTGTCCCCGGCGCCGTAGACTTTCCGCAGGTCCTTGGTCTCCAAAATCGTCATCTTTCGTTCCTCCATGAAAGCAGAAATCTGTATTGCCTTTCGACAATACAGACTCTACCATGAGAATCTTTCCACGTTCTTTCCGAAATCTAACAGAATGGAAAGATTTCAGCCCCGGGGTAGGTACAGGGAGAATTTGGCCCCCTGCCCCGGCCGGGAGAAGACCTTGAGATAGCCGCCCTGGCACTCCGCGATCTGCCGGGCCAGGTACAGCCCGATGCCCACGCCCTCCGCCTCCCGGACGCCGGGGGAGCGGTAAAACCGCTGAAAGACCCTGGGCTGCTCCGCCTCGGGGATGCCGGGGCCAGTGTCTGTCACGTTGATGCGGCAGAAGAGCTCGTAGGCCACCGCCTCCACGGTGACCCGCCCGCCGGGAGGGGTGTACTTCACCGCATTGTCCAGCAGGTTGTAGACCGCCTCCTCCGTCCACTTGGGGTCAAAGAGGGCCCTGGTCTCCGTGGGCACCAGGGTTAGGCACAGACCCTTCTCCGCCGCCTTGGGGGCGGCCTGGGCCGCGGCGGATTCCAGCATGGGCTGCAGCGGCCCGGGGCGGGGGTGCAGCGCCAGAACGCCGGCCTCCAGCCGGGAGGTCTTCACCAGGGACTCGATGAGGGAGCGGAGCTTGTCCGCCTGATCCGCCAGGGCCTCGGCGCACACCCGGCTCTCCGGGGGCAGGTCCTGCTCCTCCAGCAGCTGGGCGTAGAGCAGGAGGTTTGCGATGGGGGTGCGGGTCTGGTGGGAGATGTCGGCGATGAGGGTGCTGATCTTGTCCCGCTCCTCCTGTAAATTCCGCACGGAGACCGCGGAGGCGGCGAGGTAGTGGGCCAGCCGGGTCTCCACGGCGGAGCGGAGGCTCTCGTCAAAGTCCCGCTCCACGTCGCCGCCCGCCAGGGCCTTTTCCAGCATATTCTCCAGGCTTTGAAGGGTGCGCCGCGTCCGCCGGCGGTCCCAGAGGATCACCGCCAGCGCGGCCAGCACTGCGGCGGCGGTGACGCACAGTCCGGTGGCGGTCATCTCAGCGCACCGCCCAGGTATAGCCGATGCCGTACACCGTCTTCAGGTACCTGGGCCGGGAGGGGGTCTCCTCCAGCTTGTCCCGCAGGCGCTTGATGGTGACGGACAGGGCGTTTTCGTCCACGTATTCCGCCCCGTCCGTCCAGATCCGGTCCACCAGCTCCCCCCGGCTGAGGGTGGTGCCCCGGTTGGAGACCAGGAGGCGCAGGAGCTTCTGCTCCGTTTTGCTCAGCTCCACCGCCCGCCCCTCCCGGCGGAACTCCATCCGCTGAAAGTCGAAGGAGAAGCCCTCCAGCTCCACCGGGCCCTCCTCCCCGCCCCCGGCCCGGCGGAGCTGGGCGTTGACCCGGGCCCGCAGCACCGCCAGGGAGAAGGGCTTGGTGATATAGTCGTCGGCGCCGGACTCCAGTCCGGTGACGATGTCGGTTTCCAAATCGTTGGCGGTCAGCAGGATCACGGGGACGGCGCCGGCGGCCCGGACCTCCCGCAGCAAGTCCAGCCCGCTGCCGTCAGGCAGGTTCACGTCCAGAATCAGCAGCTCAAACGCCTCCTCCGCCAGGGCCCGCCGGGCCTCGACCAGGGCATGACACAGGGTGATCTCCGTCTCGCCGTCCCCCAGAGCCAGGCAGATGCCCCGGCCCAGGGCCGCGTCGTCCTCCAAAAGCAGCAGCTTTCGCACAGCCACCCCTCCTTTCCGCCCCCAGTATAGCACGTCCGGGGGCAAAGCGGAAGAGGAAACCTGCGCTCCTCTTCCGACAGACGGAAAAAGATTGCGCTCTACAAAATTTCGTCTCAGACGGCCCAAATGTTCGGAGAATGGGGCGAAATTGGAAAAAATCCAGCCGTCCGCGGCTGAGACCGTCCAGAATTCCCCTAATTATCATAAAAAATCATGGCAAATATGCCGCCGTTCGGCTTGCATCCGGGACAAAGCTATTGTAAAATAAAAACACCGATAGTATAGTAAGAGTATAGCGTTTCCCGGGGGGATGTCCCAGGCGGTCACACATGGGCGAAAACAGAACGGGCGGCTGCTCCGCGCTTCCGAAAAACGCCGCAGGCATGGCGAAAAGCGGTGCGGGGGCGAGGGCCGTCTCTTGCGCAGCACCATTGCTTTCCGCAGCTCCAACATGCGTGACATCCGGTCTTCTATAAATATAAAGAGAGGTGAAAAGGGAGAAGTTCAGGATTCCAAAGAGACCAGAGGAATGAATCCATGCAAGCACCCAGCCGTGCGCGAGACCCTTACGCAGGGCCTTCAAAACCCTACTTTGTAACACCAGGAGGATCATTATGCACAAAAAATACGTAGTTATGGACGGTAATACCGCCGCGGCCCATGTTGCCTATGCGTTTACAGAGGTTGCGGCCATCTATCCCATCACCCCGTCTTCTCCCATGGCGGAAAAGGTGGACGAGTGGTCCGCGAAGGGGCGCAAGAACCTGTTTGGCTCCACGGTGGACGTGATTCAGATGCAGTCCGAGGCCGGCGCCGCGGGCACCTGCCACGGCTCCCTGCAGGCCGGCGCCCTGACCACCACCTTCACCTCCTCCCAGGGCCTGATGCTGATGATTCCCGCCATGTATGCCATGGGCGGGCAGTTCCTTCCCAGCGTCATGCACATCGCCTCCCGCGTGGTCACCTCCAACCATCACTCCATTTTCGGCGACCACACCGACTTTATGACCTGCCGCATGACGGGCTACGGCATGCTGATGTCCTCCTCTCCCCAGGAGGCCATGGATCTGGGCGCGGTGGCCCACCTGTCCGCCATCAGCGCCAGATACGCCTTCATGCACTGCTTTGACGGCTTCCGCACCTCTCACGAGATGCAGCGCATCGAGGCGCTGGACTACGAGGACCTGCGGGGCCTGGTGGACCAGGACGCCCTGAAGGCCTTCCGCCGCAGCTCCCTGAACCCCGAGCATCCCACCAACCGCGGCAACAACGTCAACCCCGACGTCTACTTCCAGTGCAAGGAGGGCGCCAACGAGAAGGCCGCCTCCGTGCCCGACACGGTCCAGCACTACATGGACGAGATCAACAAGCTCACCGGCCGGGACTACAAGCTGTTCAACTACTACGGCGCCCCCGACGCGGAGGAGGTCATCGTGGTCATGTGCTCCGCCTCCGAGGCCGTGAAGGAGACCATCGACTACCTCAACGCCCATGGCCGCAAGGTGGGCCTGGTGCAGATTCACCTGTACAGACCCTTCTCCGTCAAGCACTTTGCCGCCGCTATCCCCGCCACCTGCAAGAAGATCGCCGTGCTGGACCGCTCCAAGGAGACCGGCTCCGTGGGCGAGCCCGTGTACCTGGACGTGGTCACCGCCCTGAACCAGGCCGGCAGAGGCGACATCAAGGTGGTGGGCGGCCGCTACGGCCTCAGCTCCAAGGACACCACCCCCGGCCAGCTGATCGCCGTGTACGACAACCTCAAGCAGGACCAGCCCAAGAACAGCTTCACCATCGGCATCATCGACGACGTGACCCACACCTCCCTGGACTACAAGGAAGTGGAGCTGGCCCACGCCGGTGAGGTCTCCTGCAAGCTGTGGGGCCTGGGCGGCGACGGCACCGTGGGCGCCAACAAGAACGCCATCTCCACCATCGGCCTCGTGGCGGACAAGTACGCCCAGGCGTATTTCTCCTACGACTCCATGAAGTCCGGCGGCCTGACCCAGTCCCACCTGCGCTTCGGCGACACGCCCATCCGCTCCACCTATCTGGTGTCCTCCGCGGATTTCGTGGGTGTCCACGCGCCTACTTATGTCAACAAGTACGACACCACCGAGGATTTGAAGGACGGCGGCATCTACCTGCTCAACTGCCCCTGGGGCGTTGAGGAGCTGGAGGAGCGCCTCCCCGCCAAGATGAAGCGGGACCTGTACAACAAGCACGCCCAGTTCTATATCATCGACGCGGTGAAGCTGGCCGGGGCCATCGGCCTGGGCAAGCGCACCAACAGCATCCTGCAGGCGGCCTTCTTCGCCCTGACGAAGGTGATCCCCCTGGATGTGGCCGTTGAGGACATGAAGAAGAACAACTACAACTCCTACTTCAAGAAGGCCGGCCAGAAGATCGTGGATCTGAACAACCAGGCCGTGGATGTGGGCGTCAGCGCCGCCGTCAAGGTGGAGATCCCCGAGAGCTGGGCCAACGCCTCGGACGCCCCCGCCCAGGAGATCAAGGCCACGCCCTTTGTCAAGGACATCGTCATCCCCATGGACCGCCAGCAGGGCGACAAGCTGCCCGTGTCCGTCTTCAAGAAGCACGGCGTGCTGGACGGCACCTGGGAGAACGGCACCTCCGCCTACTCCAAGCGCGGCGTGGCCCTCAACGTGCCCAAGTGGAACGGCGAGAGCTGCATCCAGTGCAACCGCTGCTCCATGGCCTGCCCCCATGCCGCCATCCGTCCCGTCCTTCTGAGCGAGGCGGAGAAGGCCCAGGTGCCCGCCTCCTTCGAGACGGTCCCCGCCAAGGGCCTGGGCAAGGACGCCCCCGCCTACGCCTACCGCATGCAGGTCTCTCCCTATGACTGCCTGGAGTGCGGCGTGTGCCTGACGGTCTGCCCCGCCAAGGACAAGGGCGCCCTGGTGATGACGCCCTTCGAGGAGATGAAGGCCGAGCAGGTGAACTTCGACGAAGTGGCCATGAACGACGCCTATCTGAAGAAGGACATCATCAGCAGCAAGAACGTCAAGACCATGCAGTTTGCCAAGCCCTACTTCCAGTTCTCCGCTGCCTGCGCGGGCTGCGCGGAGACCACCTACATCAAGCTGGTCAGCCAGCTGGTGGGCGACCGCATGTACATCGGCAACGCCGCGGGCTGCTCCTCCGCCATCAGCGGCGGCGCCCCCATCCTGCCCTACTGCCGCGACAGCCAGGGCCACGGCCCCGCCTGGGAGCACTCCCTGTTTGAGGACAACGCCGAGTTTGCCTACGGTTTCTTCCACGCTCAGGACGCCATCCGCAAGGAGCTGCTGATCCGCCTGGAGGAGATGAAGGAGGCCGGCGTGGCCGTGGAGGCCGTGGAGGCCTACCTGGCCGACTGGAACGACCATGAGAAGTCCCGCGCCGTGTCCGACGGCCTGATCGCCGCTCTGGAGCAGTGCGAGAAGACCCCCGACGTGGAATACATCCTGGAGAACAAGGAGTACCTCTCCAAGAAGTCCATCTGGGCCATCGGCGGCGACGGCTGGGCCTACGACATCGGCTTCGGCGGCATCGACCACGTCATGGCGCAGAACCGGGACGTAAACCTGCTGGTCCTGGATACCGAGGTGTACTCCAATACCGGCGGACAGTCCTCCAAGTCCACCCCCACCTCCGCCGTGGCCAAGTTTGCCGCCGGCGGCAAGCAGGTGGCCAAGAAGGACCTGGGCGCCATCCTGATGAACTACGGTTACGTGTATGTGGCCCAGGTGGCCATGGGCGCCGACCAGGCCCAGACCCTGAAGGCCATCCGGGAGGCGGAGTCCTATCCCGGCCCCTCCATCATCATCGCCTACTGCCCCTGCCTGGAGCAGCACATCAAAGCCGGCATGAGCTGCACCCAGAACGAGATGAAGAAGGCCGTGGACTGCGGCTACTGGCAGCTCTACCGCTATGATCCCCGCCGGATTGAGCAGGGCGAGAACCCCTTCCAGCTGGACTCTCCCGAGCCCGACATGGATAAGCTCATGGACTATCTGATGGGCGAGAACCGCTTTGCGTCCCTGAAGAACAACTTCCCCGGCAAGGCCGACGCCCTCTATGCCAAGGAGATTGCGGACGTCAAGGCCCGCTACGCCAGATACCGCAAGATGGCCGACAACGGATAACGGCACCCGCCCATCCGGCGCGCCGGGGCCTCCCTGAGGGGACCGGGCGCAGCCGCAGCGGTCCGCGGGAAAACCAATGGGGTGCCGCCTGAAACCAGGCGGCACCCCGCGAATTGAGGAGGAACCGTATGTATCAGACGATTCACTACGAGAAGCAGGAGAACATCGGGATCATCACCATCGACCGGCCTGAGGCGCTGAACGCCATCAACGGCGCCGTGATCGAGGATCTGGAGAAGGCCATTGCCGAGGTGGAGCAGGACGGCGAGCTGGGCTGCCTCATTGTCACCGGCGCGGGCCGGTCCTTTGTGGCCGGCGCCGACATCGGCGTGCAGCAGCCCTTTGATCTGACCGCTGGCCGCAACTGGGGCCGCCGGGGCAGCGCCCTGATGCGCCGGATCGAAAAGCTGGAAATCCCCACCATCGCCGCGGTGAACGGCTTCGCCCTGGGCGGCGGCTGCGAGCTGGCCATGGCCTGCGACATCATTCTGGCGTCGGAAAAGGCCAAGTTCGGCCAGCCCGAGGTCACGCTGGGCATCCCCCCCGGCTTCTCCGGCACCCAGCGCCTGCCCCGCCGCATCGGCGTGGCCAAGGCCAAGGAGCTGATTTTCTCCGGCAAGGTCATCAAGGCCGAGGAGGCCAAGGACATGGGCCTGGTCAACGCCGTCTTCGCTCCCGAGGAGCTGATGAACGGCGCGCTGGAGATGGCCCGGTCCTTTGCCAAGAACGCCCCCATCGCCGTGAAGTACTCCAAGGCCTGCATCGACCGGGGCATGCAGATGGATATTGACGACGGCATCGCCCTGGAGAACGAGATGTTCGGCATGTGCTATGCCACCGAGGACCAGAAGGAGGGCATGACCGCCTTCCTGGAGAAGCGGTCCGCCACCTTCCACAACAAGTAAAACAAGCCGAGAGTAAGTGAGGAGCAAACGATGAAAACGGCACAAGAGTATATTGAGAGCCTGCGGGCGCTGAAGACGCGGGTGTACATGTTCGGGGAGCAGCTGGAGAATTGGGTGGACCACCCGATGATCCGCCCGTCGATCAACTGCGTGGCGATGACGTACGCAGTGGCGGAGGACCCGCAGTACGCGGAGCTGATGACGGTGACGTCCAGCCTGACGGGGCACAAGATCAACCGGTTCACGCACCTGCACCAGTCCACGGAGGACCTGATCAACAAGGTGAAGATGCAGCGGCTGCTGGGACAGAAGACGGCGAGCTGCTTCCAGCGTTGCGTGGGGATGGACAGCTTCAACGCGGTGTTCTCCACCACGTTTGAGGTGGACGAGAAGTACGGGACCCACTACCACGAGAACTTCCGGAAGTTCCTGACGATGGTGCAGGACGAGGACCTGGTGGTGGACGGGGCGATGACGGACCCGAAGGGGGACCGCTCCAAGGCGCCCCACGAGCAGGCGGACCCGGACATGTTCGTGCATGTGGTGGAGCGGCGCGCAGACGGCATCGTGGTGTGCGGGGCCAAGTGCCACCAGACGGGGTCCGTGAACAGCCACTGGCACATCTTCATGCCCACCATCTCCATGGGGGAGGCGGACAAGGACTGGGCGGTGAGCTTCGCCTGCCCCACGGACGCCGAGGGCATGTACATGATCTACGGCCGTCAGTCCTGCGACACGCGGAAGATGGAGGAGGACGCGTCCATCGACGTGGGCAACGCGAAGTTCGGCGGCCAGGAGGCCCTGGTGGTGCTGGACCACGTGTTCATCCCCAACGAGTACATCTTCCTGAACGGGGAGTATGAGTTCGCGGGGATGATGGTGGAGCGGTTCGCAGGGTACCACCGGCAGAGCTACGGCGGCTGCAAGGTGGGCGTAGGCGACGTGGTGATCGGCGCGACGGCGCTGGCGGCGGAGTACAACGGCGTGGAGAAGGCCAGCGCGGTGAAGGATAAGCTGATCGAGATGACGCACCTGAACGAGACGCTGTACTGCTGCGGGATCGCGTGCTCCAGCCAGGGCTTCCGGACGAAGGCGGGGAACTACCAGATCGACCTGCTGCTGGCCAACGTGTGCAAGCAGAACGTGACGCGGTTCCCGTATGAGATCGTGCGCCTGGCGGAGGATGTGGCCGGCGGGCTGATGGTGACGATGCCCTCCCAGAAGGACTTCCACTCGGAGACGGTGGTGGGCCGGAACGGGGAGACCATCGGGGAGATCTGCAACAAGTTCTTCGTGGGCCGGGAGGGCGTCAGCACGGAGGACCGGCAGCGGATTATGCGGTTCCTGGAGAACATGTGCCTGGGCGCAGCGGCGGTGGGCTACCGGACGGAGTCCATGCACGGCGCCGGATCCCCCCAGGCCCAGCGGATCATGATCGCCCGTCAGGGGAACATCCAGGGCAAGAAGCAGCTTGCCAAGGAGATCGCGGGCATCCGGTGAGGAAGCAGACCCGGAGCGGGGGGCGGAGGTCCCCCGCGCCCGGGCTCAGCCGCGGACTGAAAAACCATTCCGCGATACGGAAGACCCTGTTTTAATTCCAGTGGGACCCCCGCCGGAGCGCGGCGGGAAAAAAAGATAAAAGGAGACAACATCATGGATTTTAATCTGAGCCGTGAGCACCAGCTGATCCGGAAGATGATGGCCGATTTCACCGAGACGGAAGTGAAGCCCATCGCGGCGGAGACGGACAAGACGAGCCAGTACCCGCGGGAGAACATCGAGAAGCTGTTCAACCTGGGCGTGATGGGGATGTGCGTGCCGAAGGAGTACGGCGGCGCGGGGGCGGACCCCCTGGCGGCGGCGATCTGCGTGGAGGAGCTGAGCAAGCAGTGCGCGTCCACGGGGGACATCGTGGCGACGCACAACGGGCTTTGCTGCGACCCGATCCTGACCCACGGGACGGAGGAGCAGAAGGCGAAGTACCTGCCGATGCTGACGACGGGGCACAAGGTGGGCGCGTTCGCGCTGACGGAGCCCAACGCGGGCTCCGACGCGTCCAAGAGCCAGACGGAGGTGAAGCTGGAGGGGGACCACTACGTGATGAACGGGTCCAAGATCTTCATCACCAACGGATATGTGGCGGACGTGTTCGTGGTGTTCGCCATGACGGATAAGAGCAAGGGGAACAAGGGCATCTCCGCGTTCATCGTGGAGAGCAGCTTCCCGGGCTTCTCCGTGGGCAAGCACGAGGAGAAGATGGGCCTGCACGGGTCTCCGACGGCGGAGATCGTGTTCACGGACATGATCGTGCCGAAGGAGAACCTGCTGGGGAAAGAGGGCAAGGGCTTCGGCATTGCCATGCAGACGCTGGACGGCGGGCGGATCGGCATCGCGGCCCAGGGCCTGGGCATCGCCGAGGGCGCGCTGGCGGAGGCGAAGGAGTATACGAAGGGGCGCGTGCAGTTCGGCAAGCCCATCAGCAAGTTCCAGAACACCCAGTTCACCTTCG
>NZ_UQXD01000045.1 GCF_900544955.1 uncultured Oscillibacter sp. | reverse complement strand
CCGCCCGGCCAAAACCGGGCGGCGCCGCTTCGTCAAAAGGTCAGCCGCATGGCATACCACACCACGCCGCCGTGGGTGGAGGCGGAGACGCCCTCGCTGCGGTAGCCGAACTTCTCGTAGTAGGGCACCAGGCGGTCCTTGCAGGTGAGCACGCAGCCCCGGCGGCCCTGGGCCCGGGCGTCGGCGCTCACCCGCCGCAGCACCTGGCCCGCCAGCCCCCGCCGCCGGTACTGGGGCAGGGTGTTGACGCCGAAAATCATCTGCCAGGCGCCGTTTTCGTTGTGCAGGGAGGCGTCGCCGTACATCTCGTCCCGGAGGTCCGGCTCGTCGGTGACCAGGCCGTTGACAAAGCTGAGGATCGCGCCATCCTCCTCCAGCAGCCAGAAGTGATTGGGGTACACCGCCAGCCGGGCGGCAAACGCCGCCTCCGTGGCGGCCTCCGCCGCCGGGAAGCAGGCGGCCTCAATGGCGGCCAGGGCGGGAAGGTCCCCCATGACCGCGGTCCGAATTTCCATGTGCGCAGCTCCTTATTTGAGATATTGGTAGATCAGCAGCAGCCGGGCGGTGGCGTTGGTCATGTTCTCAAAGAAATAGGGCCGGTCCGCCGCAAAGCGCAGGGCGTCCCGCTCCAGCAGCTGAAAGGCCTGCCCCTCCGCGTTCAGCGCCACCGTTCCCGCCAGCAGCGTGGCGTGACAGACGCAGCCGGGCACGGAGGGCTCCGGCGCATACCGGGCGCTGATGTACAGGTCCAGGAAGAAGGTCTCCTGGCGGGTGGTGTCGTCGTAGGAAAAGCTGGGCCGCAGCACCGCCTTTCCCCCGTCCAGCCGCTGGGGCTTGTTGTCCAGCTCCCGGGAGAGCAGCAGCGTCTCAAAGTCGTCGTTCTCCAGCAGCACCTCCGCCGGGACCTTCAGCGCCGCCGCCAGCTTGCCCAGGATGGCCACAGAGGGGTTGGCCTCCCCCCGCTCAATCTGGCCCAGCATGCTGCGGGAGACCCCGGCGATGGCCGCCGTCCGCTCCATGCTCAGCTTTTTGCTCTTTCGGATGCGCTTGATGTTCTCCGCCACCGCCCGGTTCAGTTCCATGCCCTGCCGCCCTTCTCTGGCAAAAAAGCCAATATATTGACAAATTCTCCCCTTATCCTACCGAATCACCCACGCCTTGTCAAGGAAAAAAGCGGGACGGCCAGCCGTCCCGCTTTTTCGGATGTTTGCTCAGAGTGCCGCCAGGTCTCCCGCCTGGAGGGCGGGCAGGGCGGCGGAGAGCCGCTCCAGCGGCCAGTCCCACCATTGCAGCGCCAGCAGCGCCGCGATGGTCTCCTGAGAAAAGCGCCGGCGGATGGGCCGGGCGGGGACGCCGCCCACGATGGTGTAGGGCGGCACGTCTCGGGTCACCACCGACCGGGCGCCCACAATGGCCCCGTCCCCCAGGGTGACTCCCGCCAGAATCACCGCCTCATAGCCGATCCACACGTCGTTTCCAACCGTGATGTCCCCCTTGTTGTCCCAGGCTTGCGTGGGGTGCATCCCGTGGTCCCAGGCCTCGTAAAACAGCGGGAAGGGATAGGTGGAGAGGGAGCGCAGGGTGTGGTTGGCACTGTTGAACAGGAAGCGGGCGCCGCAGGCGATGGAGCAGAACTTTCCCACCGTCAGGCGGTCGCCGTTGATGGGGTAGTGATAGAGCACGTTGTTCTCCTCGAACAACCGGGGGTCCCGGACAAAATCATTGTAGATGGTGAAGTCGCCCACTGTAATGCTGGGCCGCTTCACCACATTTTTCAGGTAGACCGTCTGGAAGTCGCCGGTCCTGGGGTATACCACTTTGGAATCTGGAATCGTCATGACCTCTTCTCCTTTAATCTGTCATGTTTTGAAGACGATCCCAGACAGCACAATGCAGCGCCTCACCTGCCCACATCCTTTCTCTGCTTGCCGGCGGCCCGAGGCCGCCGGTGGTTCTCTCAGACCCGCTTCCAGGCGGCTCCGTCCTTCGTGTCGGTAATCTCAATGCCCTGGGCCTTCAGTTCGTCCCGGATGCGGTCCGCCTCGGCGAAGTTCTTGGCCCGCTTGGCCTCGTACCGGGCCAGCACCAGGGCGTCGATGGCGGGGTCCCCCTCGCCGGTGACGGTGTAGCTCCCGCCGGCGGCCCGGGCAGTCTGGGCCCTGGCCTCCGCCTCCCGCTTTTCCGCCGCCTTTTCCAGCAGGCTCAGGGACAACACGCTGTCAAAGTCCCCGATGAGGGCCAGCTTCGTCTCGTCGCTGGTCTTGGCCTTCAGCACGTCGAACAGCGCCGTCACCGCCATGGAGGTGTTCAAATCGTTCCCCAGCTGCTGGCGGAACTTCTCCCGGCAGGCGTCGAACACCGCCTGGTCCACCGGGCCGTCCCCTGGCCGCAGGGCGGCAATCCGGGCGATCAGCTTGTTGTAGGCCGCCACCGCGTTGTCCAGGTTTTCGTAGGAGAACACCAGCGCCTTGCGGTAGTGGCTCTGGAGGCAGAAATAGCGGTAGGCCAGGGGGTCGTAGCCCTTCTCCTCCAGAAGGGAGACCGTCAGAAACTCGCCCTTGGACTTGCTCATTTTGCCGCCGGTGGTGTTCAGGTGGTGGACATGGAACCAGTGGGAGCACCAGGGGTGGCCCAGATAGCTCTCCGACTGGGCGATCTCGTTGGTGTGGTGGGGGAAGGCGTTGTCCACCCCGCCGCAGTGGAGGTCCAGATACTCCCCGTTGTACTTCATGGAGATGCCGGAGCACTCGATGTGCCAGCCGGGATAGCCCACGCCCCAGGGGGAGTCCCACTTCAGGGCCTGGTCCTCAAACTTGCTCTTGGTGAACCAGAGGACGAAGTCGTTCTTGTTGCGCTTGTTGGTGTCCTCCTCCACGCCCTCCCGGACGCCCACCGCCAGGTCCTCCTCGTCGTGGTCGTTGAAGACGTAGTAGCGGTCCAGCCGGGAGGAGTCGAAATACACGTTCCCCCCCGCCAGGTAGGCGTAGCCGGTGTCCACCAGCTTGGAGACGATCTGGATATACTCGTCGATGCAGCCGGTGGCGGGCTGCACCACGTCGGGCCGCCTGATGTTCAGCTTCCGGCAGTCGTCAAAAAAGGCATCGGTATAATACTGGGCGATCTCCAGGACCGTCTTGTGCTCCCGCTTGGCGCCCTTGAGCATCTTGTCCTCGCCGGTGTCGGCGTCGGAGCTGAGGTGGCCCACGTCGGTGATGTTCATCACCCGGTTCACATCATAGCCGGCATAGCGCAGGTACTTTTCCAGCACGTCCTCCATGATATAGCTGCGCAGGTTGCCGATGTGGGCAAAGTGATAGACGGTGGGGCCGCAGGTGTACATCTCCACTCGGCCGGGGGTGTGGGTCTGAAACTCCTCTTTTTGATGCGTCGCCGAATTGTACAAAACCATTTCAGGCTGTCCTCTCTTTCGTTTTCTTCACGGTGTTCTCCAGGTCCTTCAGTTCCTTTTCCAGTTCCTCGATGCGCCGGGACATGGCCACCAGCTCATCCAGCACCGGGTCCGCCATGTGAATCTGGTCCACGTCGTCGGCGTAGTACACGGGCCGTCCCGCCACCCGCACCACCCGGGCGGGCACGCCCACGGCGGTGGAGTTGGGAGGCACCTCCCCCAGCACCACCGCGCCGGCGGCGATGCGGGCGTTGTCCCCCACGGTGAAGGGGCCCAGCACCTTGGCGCCGGAGCCCACCAGTACATTGTTCCCCAATGTGGGGTGCCGCTTCCCCTTGTCCTTGCCGGTGCCGCCCAGGGTCACGCCCTGGTAGAGCAGGCAGTCGTCCCCGATCTCCGTGGTCTCGCCGATGATGATGCCCATGCCGTGGTCGATCACCAGCCGGTGGCCGATGGTGGCGCCGGGGTGAATTTCAATGCCGGTCCAAAAGCGGCTCCACTGGGAGACGCACCGGGCCAGAAAGAAGCGGTGGTGGCCGTAGAGCCAGTGGGCCAGCCGGTGGTAAATCACCGCGTGGACCCCGGGATACAGCAGAAAAATCTCCAGCTTGCTCCGGGCCGCAGGGTCCCGGCGCTGGTAGGCGGCCAGCAGGCCGCCCAGACGGGTCACTCGTTTTGCCATGGTTTTCTTCTCCTTGTGCGGCCGGGAGGCATGAAAAACGCCCCCCGTACCAAAAAGTACGAGAGGCGACGAATCGCGGTTCCACTCTCTTTTATCACTCAAGGAAGGCCCCTGACGCGGGCCGGACGGGGGGCTCATCCCCCGCGCTCCCGGACGCACTTCACAGCTCCCGCCGCAGGCACGCTTTCAGCCGGTGACGCGCCCTCTCTGCCCATTGGGTCCACTGCTACTCTTTCCGATCATCACGCTATTCATTTGTAACTCAGTATATTAGCAGGATTCCCCCGGCGTGTCAAGGCGCCTTGCCACTTCTGCGCCCCACTTTTTTCCGCCGGCGGAAAATACCCCGGCCCGCCCCGCCCCAAACGCGGTGCGGCGGCGGGGCAGCCGTCCGAGGAGCGGCGGAAACCGCCGCTTTCCGGCCCTGTCAACCGGCGGTTGACAGATTTCCATCCCCCGTCGCTTGTCAACCGGCGGGGCCTCTGGTATCATGGAGGCAGCAAAGGAGGAATCGCTATGGAATTGAACGAACGCATCGCCGCCGTGCGCAAGGCCGCCGGGCTGACCCAGGAACAGCTGGGGGAGCGGCTGGGCGTCACCCGACAGGCGGTGAGCAAGTGGGAGTCGGGCCAGACGGCGCCGGACGCCGCCACGGTGGCCCGGCTGTGCGAAACCCTCCGCGTCTCCGCCGACTACGTGCTGCTGGGGCGTGAGCCGGAGAGCGGCGCCACCCCCGCCATCGACCTGCCGGACACCTGCCCCTGCTGCGGCCGGGAGATCCCGGGCACCATCTGCCCCGTCTGCGGCTTCGTCCTGCCGGCCATGCCGCCCCGGGGCCCCCGCTACGCCGTGGTGGCCACCGCCGTCGGCGGCCGCTATGACTCCGCGGCGCTGGAGAAATACTGCGGCTACTCCCGGGAGGAGGCCCTGGCCCTGGGCGAGCAGCTGGAGGCATACGGCACCCTCACCACCCTGCGCCGGGGCCTGACGGACCACGCCGCCCAGTACGTGGCCGCCCACCTGCTCTCGGAGGGCTTCCACCTCCACATCGTGCAGGACGACGGCGAGGCGTCCGACGAGGCTCTGGCGGAGCTGCCCAAGGCCATGGAGCTGCCCACCCCCGCCGGTCCCCAGCGCAGCGGCCTGGGCTTTTGGGGCGTGGTGGGCGCCGTCATCCTCGCCCTGCTGATCCTCTCCTTTTTCTGACCATGGGACACTGGGGAATCGCCGGGGCGGGCATCCTGGGGCTGTACGCCCTCAACCGCTGGTTTCTGATCCCCGGGACCACGGGGGACCTGCACCGGCTGCTGGCCTGGCACGGGGCGGACGCCCTGGCGGGGGCGCTGATGCTGTGCATCCTGAACGGCGCCCTGGGGGCGGCCCGGCGTCCGGCGGTGGTCCGGCCGGTCCCGGCGACGCTGTTCCTGCTGGGCTGCGGGTGGTTCTGGGAGGCGGTGACGCCGCTGTACCTCCCCCGCTCCGCGGGGGATCCCTGGGACGTGCTGGCGGTCTGGCTGGGGGGCATGGCCCTGCTGGCCTTTCGGCGTCTGGGGGAGGGCCAGAGATAGCGGCGGGCAAACAAGGCCGGAGGCAAAGCCTCCGGCCTTGTTTGCCGTTTTTGCCCATTCACCCGGCGGCGTGTCTCCGCGCCGCATCCGGGACGGCCTCTCCCCGTCGGGACGCCGCCTCCGGGGAGCGGACGCCTGCCGGAAACGAGGCGGCTTCCCCCCTCCCGCCGGCGGGCAGGCGGCACGGACAAAGCGCCGGGGCGATGCCCCGGCGCTCTCTTTATGCGGACTGGATGACGTCCTTGTTCTTGAGAAAATACTCCACGCCGGAGTAGAGGGTGGTCAGAGTGATGAACCAGACGCAGACCGTGTTCAAAACCGGCGGAATGGGCAGGAACATCACCACCACACACACCATGGTGGCGGCGGTCTTCACCTTGCCGGACCAGCCCGCGGCGATGACCCGGCCCTTGTCCGACGCGATCATCCGCAGCCCGCTGACGGCAAACTCCCGGCAGATGACGATCAGCAGCGCCCAGGCGGGCATCTGCCCGATCTCCACAAACCACAGCATGGCCGCCGTCACCAGCATCTTGTCCGCCAGGGGGTCGGCAAATTTGCCGAAGTCCGTCACCAGGTTGTACTTCCGGGCGATCTTCCCGTCCAGCAGGTCCGTCAGGCTGGCCGCGATGAAGATGACCAGGGCCACATACCCCGCCCCGGGAAAGCCCCAGTACAGCACGCCCATGAACACAGGAATCAATATAATGCGCAAAAGAGTCAGTTTATTTGGCAAATTCACGGTTTAACGCTCCTCTTTCTGGGGCGGATAGGGCTTGTCCTTCCAGTACCACCAGTTCAATTTCTCCGCCTGGCGCTCCTCGTGCTCGGCGTAATACACCGCCGCCCGCCAGACGTACAGGGCGCAGCGGTCCTCCTGAAAGCCCTTGTGGATGCACTCCAGCCGGTACAGCTCCTCCGGATCCCGGCCCCGCAGGTCGGACACCTTGCGGATACCCAGGGCCTCCATCACCCCGGCGATCCGGGGTCCCACCCCGGGGATTTCCTCCAGCGGCGACTTCATAGCGCCGCCAGCTCCCCGGTCAGCTCCCCGTCCATGGTGCCTGTGAGCCGGACGGGGACAAAGGTCCCCGGGGCCACCTCGCCGCCGGCGGTGAAGTAGATGCGCCCGTCGATCTCCGGCGACTCGGCGTAGCTCCGGCCGAAGTACATCTGGGCCTGGGGGTCGAAGCCCTCGCACAGCACCTCCCGCTCCGTGCCCAGGAGGGATTCGTTGTAGGCGTCGATGACGTCCGACTGCACGTCCACCAGCAGCTCCGCCCGGCGGCGGGCCTCCTCCCCGTCCACGTGATCCATCTGGGCGGCCCGGGTGCCCTCCTCCGGGGAGAAGGGGAACACCCCCGCCCGCTCAATGCGCTCCCGGCGCAGGAACGCGCACAGCTCTTCAAAGGCGGCCTCGTCCTCATAGGGCAGGCCGGTGATGATGCTGGTGCGCAGCACCAGGCCGGGAATCCGGGCCCGGAGATCGGCAAACAGCGCCTCCAGCTCCGCCTTGGTGTCCCGACGGTTCATGGCCTTCAAAATCGTGTCGTTGCAGTGCTGGATGGGGATGTCCAAATAGGGCAGGATTTTGGGCTCCTGGGCGATGGTGTCGATCAGCTCCCCGGTGATCTCATCGGGATAGAGGTAGTGGAGCCGAATCCAGTGGAAATCCAGCTTGCACAGCTGCCGCAGCAGTTGGGCCAGCTGATGCTCCCCGTTGAGGTCCGTGCCGTAGCGGGTGATGTCCTGAGCGATGACCAGCAGCTCCCGCACCCCGGCAGAGGCCAGCTCCGCCGCCTCGTCCAGCAGCTCTCCCATAGGGCGGGAGCGGTACTTTCCCCGGAGGGAGGGGATGACGCAGTAGGCGCAGTGGTTGTCGCAGCCCTCCGCAATGCGCAGGTAGGCGTACCAGGGCGGCGTGGAGAGAATGCGCTCCCCGCCCTGGTTGGCGGTGTGGATATTGCCCATGCGGCAAGGCCGCCCGCCACGGTCCATCACCTCCGCCACGGCGGCGGCGATCTCCTCGTAGCTGCCGGTGCCCAGCACGCCGTCCACCTCCGGCAGCTCCCGCAGCACGTCCTCCTGATACCGCTGGGCCATGCAGCCCGTGACCAGGATTTTTTTCACCTGCCCGGCCTGCTTCAGGGCCGCCATCTCCAGAATGTGGTCAATGGCCTCCTCACAGGCGGACTGGAGAAAGCCGCAGGTGTTCACCACCACCACGTCGGCCCCCTGGGGGGCGGGCTGGAGGGTGTGACCCGCGGCCTGGACGGCGGCCATCATCTGCTCGCAGTTGACCTGGTTTTTCGCGCAGCCCAGGGAGATGAATGCAACATGATAACTCAAAGTGATGTCCTCCGGTCTATTCAAATGGTTCTCCCCGCCAGGCGGGGTCGTCGGTAACGCCTAGGAGATAGTCGGTGGAGACTTGAAAATACTCCGCCAGGACGGCCAGCTTTTCCATGGTGGTCCCCCGCTCTCCCGCCTCCATCATGCTGACGGCGTGGTTGGTAAGGCCCAGCACCTCGCCCAGCTGTTTTTGGCTCAGCCCCCGCGCCTTTCGGAGCTGGCAAAGCCGTTCCTTAAATAAAAGTTCCATCTTCATCTACGCTCTCTCGACAGTGCACCAAATGCGGCATAATCACGCAAAATGACGTCCTCCGATTCACCCCAATGGTTTTCCCCGCCAGGCGGGGTCGTCGGTGATGCCTAGGAGATAGTCGGTGGAGACTTGAAAATACTCCGCCAGGATCACCAGTTTTTCAATGGTGGTGCTGCGGCCTCCGCTTTCCAGCATACTGATGGATTTATGGGTCAGTCCCAAAATCTCACCCAGCTGCTGTTGGCTCAGTCCGGCCCGCTTTCTCAAATAATAAACTCTTTCGTTTAACAAAATATTCGTCTGCATAAATACCTCTTGACTTGTCCCTTTAAGTAGATTATACTCTACTTAAAGGGACATATTCAATGGGGGGATTTCAAATGTACAATATCCTGGAAGCCATCTATTACGACGAACCTTTGGGCCTGCGGGGAAAGTCCCCTCTGGAACCGCCGCTGACGGCGGCGGAGACCCGGGTCCTCTCCCATCTCCAGGCACTTCCGCCCCGGGAGGCGGAGGTTCTCTCCCGGGAGCTCCGGGCCATGGCTATGGAACAGCGCAATACCGCCTTTTCCGCCGGCACGCGGTTCGGTGCCCAGCTCATGCTGCAATTAGCGGAGGATTTTTAGAGCGCTTCGCTCACTCCTCCTCCACCTCCGCCCCCAGGCGGTTCAGCCCCGCCTTCACGTCGGGCCAGGCAAACCCCCGGCGGAGCAGGGCGTCGGCCAGGCGTTTCTTCTCCCGCTGGTCGGGCAGGCGCCCCCGGAGCTTCCCCTCCAGAAAGGCGCCGATGGCCGCTGCCGGGTCCGGCAGGGTGTCCAGGGCGCCGTCCCATAGCTCCCGGGGGACCCCTTTCTCCCGCAGCTTTTCCCGGACCCGCTGGGGGCCGTAGCCCTGGCGGGCGCAGTGCTGGGCCAGCAGTGCGGCGTACTCCGCGTCGTCGATGGCGCCGATGGCCTCCATCCACTCGGCGGCGTACCGGGCCTCGGCCTCGCCGGCCCCCTTCTCCCGCAGCTTCTTCTCCAGGGCGGCCCGGCTCATGGCCCGCTTGCCCACCAGGTCCGCCGCCGCCGCCTTCACATTGGAGATCCCAGCGGCCGCCTTCAGCCGCTCCAGGGTCCCCTCATCCAGCCGGTCCCCGGCCCGGAGGCCGAAGTCCAGCAGCTCCTGTTCCGTGATCTTCAGGCAGGCGCCGTCCTCGAGAAACACCAGCACCCGCCCCCGCTTATGCCTGGACGCCTCGATCCGCTCAATCCTCATCCTTGAAGTCGTCGGCGCTCACGTCCACCGCCCGGCCCGCCGCCTTGGCGGCGATGCGGGACTGATTGCTCATCAGCTTGTCGAAGTTTTTGCGTATATCCGCCTCCAGCTGGGCGGAGACCTCCGGATTGTCCTGTAGGTACTTCTTGGCGGCGTCCCGGCCCTGACCGATGCGGGTCTCCCCCATGGAGAACCAGGAGCCGGCCTTCTGCACCAGGTCCAGCCGCACGCCCAGGTCCACCAGCTCGCCCTCCCGGGCGATGCCCTGGCCGTACATGATGTCGAACTCCGCCTCCCGGAAGGGGGGCGCCACCTTGTTTTTCACCACCTTGGCCCGGGTGCGGCTGCCGATGATCTCGCTGCCGTTTTTCAGGGCTTCGATACGGCGCACGTCGATGCGGACGGAGGAATAGAACTTCAGCGCCCGGCCGCCGGTGGTGACCTCCGGGTTGCCGTACATCACGCCCACCTTCTCCCGCAGCTGGTTGATGAAAATGACAATGGTGTTGGTCTTGCCGATGGCGCCGGTGAGCTTGCGCAGGGCCTGGCTCATCAGCCGGGCCTGGAGGCCCACGTAGCTGTCGCCCATCTCGCCCTCAATCTCCGCCCGGGGCACCAGGGCCGCCACGCTGTCCACCACGATGACGTCGATGGCGCCGGAGCGGACCAGGGCCTCGGTGATCTCCAGTGCCTGCTCGCCGGTGTCCGGCTGGGAGATAAGCATGTCCTCCACCTTGACGCCCAGCGCCCGGGCGTAGGTGGGGTCCAGGGCGTGCTCGGCGTCCACGAAGGCCACCTCGCCGCCCTTCTTCTGGGCCTCCGCCACCACATGGAGCGCCAGGGTGGTCTTACCGGAGGACTCAGGGCCGTAGATTTCGATAACACGGCCCCGGGGCAGTCCGCCGATGCCCAGGGCCACGTCCAGGGCCAGAGAACCGGTGGGAATGTAGTCCACGTCCAAGCTGCTCCGGTCTCCGAAGCGCATGATGGAGCCCTTGCCGTACATCTTTTCAATCTGGGCCATGGCGGTGGTGATGGCCTGCTTCTTGTCGTCCGCCGGTGCCGCCGTGGGCAGCGGTCCCTTATCCTTTGCCATAAGTCTCTCCTCCTACATGTTCTCTATCTCAATACTCAATCTTGAATGGGATTTCTGTTGTTCCTATCAAGGTCCGGACCTGCAATGGAGCACCGCGCTCCGCCCTCAGACCTCCGCGCACAGCGCCCCGAAGACCACCCGGGGAATCCCGTGCAGGAATTCCCACCGGGCCGCGCCCGTCGGGAACCCTTTTCATAGAACTCGAATGGCCGGGCCGAGCCCGCCCATTCCAAGGGTCCGCGTGACGGACCCTTGCCGTGCCTGCGGCACGCCCCGCGCTGCGGGGCCCCGGACCTGCGTCAGAGCGCCGCGCTCCGCTCTCAGACCTCCGCGCACAGCGCCCCGAAGACCACCCGGGGAATTCCGTGCAGGTCCTTGACCACCTGGATGTCTCCGAAGCCCTGGGCGCGCATGATCCGCAGCACACTGTCCGCCTGGCCGGCGCCCACCTCAAAGTACAGCCGCCCGCCGGGAAGGAGGGCGGTTTTCCATTTCTCGGAAATGGAACGGTAGAACTCCAAGCCGTCCTCGCCGCCGTCCAGGGCTAGGTGGGGCTCGTAGTCCCGCACGGAGACGTCCAGGCCGCCGATGTCCGCCGCCGGAATGTAGGGGGGATTGCTGACGATGCAGGCAAACTCCCCCAGCGCCCGGTCCGGCCGCTCCCGGGCGTCGGTCTGCATGGGCACCACCCGGGCGGTCAGGCCATTGCGGCGGATGTTCTGGCGGCAGATTTTCAGGGCGGCGTCGGACCACTCCCCCAGCACCACCCGGGCCTGGGGCGCCTGGGCCGCCACGGCCAGGCCCACGCAGCCGCTGCCGGCGCACAGGTCCAGCACCCGGCAGTCCCCCAGCGTCTTGATGTGGGCGATGGCCTGCTCCGCCAGCACCTCCGTGTCCGGTCGGGGAATCAGCACGTCCCGGGAGATGTCCAGGGGCAGGCCGTAAAATTCCCACTCCCCGATGAGGTAGGCCACCGGCTCCCCCGCCAGGTGACGCTCCACCAGGCCGCGGACACGGGCCTCCCGCTCCGGCGAGGCATACAGCCCCCCGTCCCGGCTCAGCTCCTCCCGGCTCTTGCCCGTGCCGAAGCACACCAGCTCCCGGGCCTCCAGGGTGGCGCTCTCAATGCCCGAGCGCCGCAGCTGCTGCCGGATATCCAAATACAAGTTGTTATATGTGATGGCCATGATACGCTCCGTTGATGATTTCTTCATTTTTTGGGGGCGCCTCCAGGAAGCGGCCGTAGGCATACAGGCTGTCCTCCGGGCCGTTGCGATATCGCTTCATGGCCCGCTGCACCGGCCAGCAGAGGGTGCCGTCCGGCAGCCGGACGGCGGCGTTGATCTCCCCCTGAGGATCCGCGTCGTCGGTCTCCCAGGCGCCGCCCAGCCGCTCCGTCAGCACCTGGCCCATGTAGCTGCCGATGGCAAAGAGCTTGTTTCCCACCCGGCCGTCCAAAAGCCCGCCCGGCCGCTGCTGCTCCTCAAAAAAGCGGTCCAGCTCCCGGAAGCTCTCCAGCGTGCCGTCCAGCCGGTAGCCGGAGGAGGCCATGGCGGCCCGCAGCCAGTCCGCCGCCTTTGGAATGTCCTCCGCCAGCGTGGGCGGCCGCCTGCGAAAGCGGTCGAAAAAGCCCATGGAACCCCTCCCTCCGTGCGATTACCAGGCGTCCTTGCCCTTTTCCGAGGGCAGGACCAGCTCCAGCGACCGGATGGCACACTCGATCATGGGGTCCTCCGGCTCGTTGGTGGTGAAGTTCTGCATCCAGAGGCCCGGCGCCGTCAGAATCTGGGCCAGGCGGTTTTCCTGGACGTGGCGGCCCACCCAGCGGTTGAACTCGTAGGTGACGCCCACCACCAGCGGCAGCAGCAGCAGATGCACCGCCGTCCGCAGCCAGACGTTGGTGATGGGCCAGATGCCGAACACCACGCCGGAGAAGAGGATGGACACAAAGATCACCACAAAGAGGAAGCTGGTGCCGCAGCGGGGATGGTGCCGGGGCTGGGCGCGGACGTTCTCCACCGTCAGCGGCAAGCCCGCCTCATAGCAGAAAATGGTCTTGTGCTCCGCCCCATGGTACTGAAACACCCGGTAGATGTCCTTCTGCTTGGAGCAGAAGACCAGATACAGCAGGAAGATCACGATTTTCAGGACGCCCTCCACCAGATTCCGCCCCCACAGGGGGAAGCCAGGGAAGAAGTGCAGCAGCCCGCCGGTGAGGAAAGTGGGCAGCACCATGAACAAAAACACGCTCATGCCCACGCCCAGCACCACCGCCAGCGTCACCAGGGCGCTCTCCATCTTCTTGCTGGACAGGTGCTTTTCCAGCCACAGCTCCCATTTGGAGGGCTGGGACGCCGCCTCGTCGGGATAGAAGTCCGCGGAGTACATCAGCGCCTTGACCCCGTTTACCATGGAGTCCAGAAAGTTCACGGTGCCCCGGATCAGGGGCACCCCCAGAATCGGATAGCGGTCCCGGATGAACTTCAGGTCCTCCGTCTTTTCCACCAGGTTGCCCTCCTGGTCCCGGACCACGATGGCCTGTTTCTCCGGCCCCCGCATCAAAATACCCTCGATGAGCGCCTGTCCGCCGATGCTGGTGCGGAAGGCGCAGGAATTGTTCTCTGCCATGGAGTTTCCTTTCTATGATTGGGATTCTATCACATCCGTCTGCAAAAATCAAACGTTTGTTCTACTTTTCTCATTCTTTTTCCGGCAGCCGGATGGTGACCACGGCGCCGCCGCCCTCGGCGTTGCCGATGGCGAAGGTGCCGCCGTGGAGGTTGATGATCTCGTCGCACACCGCCAGGCCGATGCCGCTGCCCCGGGCCTTGGAGGAGCCCTTGTAAAACTTCTGCTTCACGAAGGGCAGCTCCCCCTCGGGGATGCCGGGGCCGTAGTCCCGGACCCGGACCACCTGGCTCTCCCCCTCCCTGCTCACGGAGGCGGCGATGCGCTTGCCGGCGCCGCCATGCTTGGCGGCGTTGTCCAGCACGTTGCAAAACACCTGCTTCAGCCGCTCCGGGTCGCCGGGGATGGGGGGCAGCTCCTCGTCCCCCGCCTGGTATTCCAGCTCGATCCCCTCCTGCCGGAACAGCTCCCGGTAGGTGAAGATGGCGTCCTCAAACTCCGCCTGAAGATCCACCTGCTCCATGCGCAGGGTGAAGCGGCCATCCTCCATCCGGGAGAAGGAGAGCAGCTCCTCCACCATGGTGGCCAGACGGCGGGACTCGTTGAGGATGATGCGGATGCCCCGGCGCACCTGCACCGGGTCGCCGGTGGGGTCCTCCAGGATGGTCTCGCCCCAGCCGCTGATGGCGGTGAGGGGGGTCCGCAGCTCATGGGAGACAGAGGAGATGAATTCGCTCTTCATTTTCTCGTTCTGCCCGATTTTGAGGGACATGCTGTTGATGTTGTCCACCAGCTCCCCCAGCTCGTCGGTGTACTTCTTCTCAATCTGGAAGCCGTAGCCCCCGGCGGAGATGCGCTTGGCCGCCTCCGTCACCACCGCCACCGGCTCCACCACGTTGTTGATGAACAGCAGGTTGGAGATGACCACCAGGGACAGCGACAGCGCGGCGATGAGGCAGATGGCCAGCACCGCCAGCATCACCTGGCGGTTCACCGCCTGGAGGGAGGTCACCAGCCGCATCACCCCCACCACCTTGCCGTTGGAGGTCAGCGGATGGGACACCGACAGGATATTCTCCCCGGTCTCCGCGTCCCTGCCCCGGAACGCCGCCGTGTCGTTTTGGGCGATGGCCTGGGTGATGTCGGAGGTCCCCGGGGCGGTACCCGCCCGGAGGTTGGAGGCGGAGGAGATTTGGATGCGGCCGTTGCTGGAGATGAACTGCATCTCGATGGTGTTCTTGTCCTCAAAGTCCGTGGTGGACTGGACTGCCTTCTGGTAGTAGCTGGTATAGCCGTTGTCCATGAAATAGTCGTTGAAGGCCCCGGCCTGGGCCTGGACTTGCTTGGTCAGCCCGTCCTCCATAGAGCGGTAGTAGTAGCTGGAAACGCCGGTGGAGAAGAGCACCACAATCAGCACCAACAGGACCAAAACCGGCGTCACGGTGTTGAAAATCCACCGCTGGCGCAGGCCCCGCAGCTGGAGCACCTTCCATTTTCCGTTTTTCTCCTCCTCGGCCACGAAGCCTCACCTCTGCTCTTTTTAAAGATCACGGCCCAGCTTCCGGTCGATGAGAAAACGACGGCCGTATTTGATGGCGGCGTACCGCTGGACCCGGCTGAGAAGCACCGCGTCCCAGGCGCCGCCCAGGGCCCCCGCCACCGGGATGCCCTGCAAAAACTTCCAGTGGAGCATCGCCTGGGAGAGGCGCCGGGCCGTGTCCTCCAGCGCCCGGTCCGCGTCCGGCGGCTCCGGCCAGGCGCCCTCCTGGATAAAGCGGTTCAGCGCCCGGTTTCCCGCCTCCAGCTCCTCCCCCTGGGTGAGGGCCGTCCCGATGAGCCGCAGGGTGAACACCTGCTCCGCCGGGCCCTGGCCGGAGTAGCCGAAGCTCACCGCCGTCTCCCGGACGCCTTTGAGCAGCGTCAGCGTGAAGAGGGGGATGTCCGGCAAGCCGATGCCCAGCAGCCCCAGGCCCACGCCCTGGGCCCCGGCCTGGAGCACGCTTCCCCGGCCCGCCGCCGCGGCGGCTCTGGAAAAGGCCCGCAGGGACCGCCGGTCCCCCCGCAGGTCCGCCTGGCAGCTCCGGACCAGGTACGCCTGCTCCCGGGCCTGCTGCCGCCCGGCCCACTGGACCACGCCCTCGCCCTTTTCAAACACCAGGGCAAAGGCCCGCACAAAGGCGCCGTGGAGGGTCCCGGCCAGCTGCCGGGGCACATGGGCCTCCAACCGCTCCCCCAGCGCATCCCGCCGGGGACGGCGGTTCTCCGCCAAAAAGCGCCGCTCCTGCTGCCAGAGACGGCGGTACTCCTGCCGCCACGGCCGGTCCGCACTCAAAAGCTCCATTTATATCCGTATCCCCATACCGTTGTAATGTACATAGGGGTTTGCCCTTCCCGCTCCGCAGGCGGAGCGGGAGCCCTTTTGGTTGTAACTGCGCGGCGGAAATAAATTCCGCCTTGCGCCAAGGGTTTGCTCCGCAAACCGCTTGTACACGCCTTCCGTTGTGCGCCGCTCCGCGGAGCGGCGCACAACGTGCCGGAGCGAATGCTGCTCAAAAGCCCCACTTGTACCCGTACCCCCATACCGTTGTAATGTACATAGGGTTTTGCACGTTGTCCTCGATCTTCAGGCGGAGGCGGCGGATGTTCACATCCACGATTTTCAACTCCCCGAAGTAGTCCCGGCCCCACACCATGTCCAGGATCTCCTCCCGGGACAGGGCCTTTCCCGGGTTTTCCATAAACACCTTCATGATGGAGTACTCCACCTGGGTCAGCTTGATCCGCTGGCCGTTTTTCTCCAGGGTCCGGTTCCGGGTATTCAGCAGGAAGGGGTCCTGGCGGATTTCCCCAGTCTGGGCGGGCTCCTCCCCGCCGGCCCGGCGGAACAGGGCGTCCACCCGGGCGGTGAGCTCTGCCGGGGAGAAGGGCTTGGTCACATAGTCGTCGGCGCCGGTCATCAAGCCCGTCACCTTGTCCATCTCCTGAGAGCGGGCGGTGAGCATGATGATGCCGATCTTCGTGTTGGTGGCCCGGATGCGGCGGCAGACCTCAAAGCCGTCGATGCCGGGCAGCATGATATCCAGGAGCGCCACCTTGGTATTGGGGTTTTCTTTCAGGCGCTCCAGCGCCTCCTCGCCGGTCTCCGCCTCAATGACGTCGTAACCCGCCCGGCGCAGATTGATGACAATAAAGCTGCGGATGCTGGATTCGTCCTCCAGCACCAATACCTTTCTCATGGCTCAAATCCTCTCCTCTCAGTTCTCGCCTTCCACCCACTCCGTGGCGATCAGGCTGAAGGCCGCCCGGACCTCATCCTCCGTCACGCCGCTGCTCCAGGTCTCGTTGGCCTCCAGCAGCTCCGCCACGTAGATGGTCTCCGCCTTGCGGATGAGGTTGAAGCGGCCGCCCCGCACCGCCCGGGTCTCCCGGCTGGCGCCGGTGATGGCGATGATCCGCAAAAAGGGCTCCGGCGCCTGGCCCTGGCCGCCCCGGATGTAAAAGGTGACGGCGGCCTCGTCCGGCGCCAGGGAGCGGCTCACCAAAATCTGGTCGAACCAGGCCTCCGGCAGCTGGAAGTACCAGCCGTCCTCCATGTCGTGGTAGGTGCTCATCACGGTCTCCGCCGCGCCGTCGATATCGTAGCTGTTCCAGTCGATGCGCTGGTAGGAGTCGCTGGCGTCGTCCCAGGTGGGGAGGTAGGCGGGCTTGGGCACCTCCGTCAGCCCGTCGCCGTTGATGTCCGTGGGGTAGAGGGAGCGGAACATCGCCGTCTCCATAGAGACGCCGGTGGCGGCGGAGAGGACAATGTTGCTCAGCTCTCCGTTGCGCACGGCCAAAATGTCGGTGATGGTCTGGGCGGACTCCACCACGCCGGTGATGAAGAGGGCGGGCTCGCCGCCCCGCAGCGTGCCCCGGGTGAGCCGGCCCTGCTGGCTCAGCTCCGCCATGGTCATGGAGATGCGGGCGGAGGAGCGGGCTGTCAGGCCCCCGTCCTGCCAGTCGTAGTAGTCCGCACAGCCCTCCCCGTCGGGCAGGGAGCGGAGGACCACCAACTCCTGGCGCTGGTTCTGGTCCAGGTCCGCGATGCCGTAGCGCACGTAGTCCGTGCGGATCAGCTCCGTGGGCCCGTCGGCCCGCAGGGCGTACACCGCCAGCACCTGCAGCTCCGTGCTGACCCGCCAGCCCACCACCAGCTCCGTCCGGCCGTCGCCGTCCAGGTCGTTGTAGGCGATGCTGTAAATGGAGGTGCCGCTGCCCTCGATCACCGCCGTCTGCTCATAGGTGTCGCCGGAGGCGGTGAAGATGTAGATTTTCAGCGGCTTTTCGTCGGCGGCATTGCGGAAAAAGGCCAGCGCCTCCTCCCGGCCGTCGCCGTCCAGGTCCCGCAGCTGCACGGACTGGATGTTCGCCCCCGCGATGGGCGCGGCATACTCCGCGCCGCCCTTGATGATCTCGTTGATCTGGTCGTTGAGCTCCGTGTACTTGGCCGGTAGCTTGGGCAGGCCGTACAGCTCCTGAGGGTTGAAGGTCAGCTTGACGGACCCGCTGCAGCCGGAGGCCAGCAGGGCGCAGAGCACCAGCATGCCGCACAGCGCCAATCCCCGCAAACGCCGCCCCATCGCCCTCTCCCCTTTCCAAAAAAGTCTGCATTTTAACGAATGTATGATAGCACGTTTCCGCCGCTTTGGGTAGACTTTCTTCGGATTTTCCGTCCGCATTTTACGGTCTGTTCATTTTTGAGGCGGAAAGCAAAATCCGCTCTTGAATTTTGCTTTTGCTTCTTGTATAATAAATGAGCATTCCTGCCGGTGTGATGGAATGGTAGACGTGACGGACTCAAAATCCGTTGGTGGCGACACCGTGTGGGTTCGAGTCCCACCACCGGCACCAGCAAAAAAACCGCAGAGCCAAAAGGCTCTGCGGTTTTTTTGCTTGGCCTGGTACACACAAAAGTACACACCCTGTTTTTATACCTGTGAGCCGCTTGCTGGAACCGGAATGCCCCGGTTGTTTCTACTATATCACCGCAGCCATCTCCAGTTCCGGCGGCACCCGGTGCAAAATCTCCATGGCGCGGCCGCTGTCCCGCACCCATGCCCGCAGCTCCTCCCACCGCAGCACCACCGGCATGCGGTCGTGGATGCCCTCCATGGACCTGTTGGCCGCCGTGGTCAGGATCACGCACTTTGGCTCCCCGGCAAAGTTGTTCCACAATCCAGCCAGGTACAGCACCCGGGTACCTGGTAGGTTAAAGCGATATTTCCGCTTCTTCCCCTCCTCATCCGGCCCCCATTCATAAAACCCCGTGGTGGGAATCACGCACCGCCGCTCCATCACGGACCGCCGAAACATGGGCCGGT
>NZ_UQXD01000044.1 GCF_900544955.1 uncultured Oscillibacter sp. | reverse complement strand
GGATGCGGGCGCGGCTGGCCGGGTGGGTCGGCGGCTGGCGGGAGCGCCTGCCGCTGCGCGGGGCCGGGCTCCGGGCGGAGGAAGCCGTCCAAGAGAAGAGAGAGGAGAGCGAAGCGGTGGAGACGATGGAAAAACGGGAGGGAGTTGCCTCCGGCGGCGGAGGGCTGCTCCGGCAGCTGGGCCGGGGGCTGTTCCGGATTTGCCGGGCGGCGGTCCGGCTGGTGTGGAACGGGGCGCTGCTGGTGTGCGCCGTGCCCTTTGCCGGGCTGGGCATGGCGGCGCTGGTGTGCCTGGGGCTGCTGGTGGTGCTGCTGGTCCAGGGGTATCCCCTGGCGGGGGCGGTGCTGTGCTGCCTGGGCGGGCTGTCCTGCTGCGTGGGGATTCTGGGCCTGGGCAGCGGCTTGTTTTGGCGGCGGGCGCCCCGCCCGGCCGGAGACATGCCGGCGGAGGGCCTGATGGAGTGCCCGGCGGAGGAAGAGAGGGGGACAGACGATGAGCGGGAATAAGCGGAGCTTTCAGCTGACGATGCTGAGCCTTCTGTGCAGCGGGCTGCTGCTGGTGGGCGTGGGCATCGGCGTGCAGCTGGCGGAGCTGTCCACCTTTACTTACGGCGGGGAGCGGCTGCTGGACCAGGCCGTGTCCCAAACCCGGCGGCTGACGGTGGAGCTGGAGCCGGAGAGCCGGGTGTCCGTCTCCAGCAGCGATGGCGATCTGTTTTCCCAACTGCGGGAGACGGGCCGGGTGGAGGCCAGCGAGACGGTGGCCCCGGACACTCTGGAGCTGGAGCTGACCTACGAGAGCGCCGGGCCGGAGATCGGATTCTGGGACGACTGCTGGGAGACGGAGGACGGGGACCGGGAGGAGATCGGCCTCTACTGGAGCGGCTGGGATGACCTGGCGTTTGCCCTGACCTGCAAGGACCAGCTGCTGGCGGACCTTCAAAGCCGGAGAATCAGCCGGTATCTCCCCGGCCGCCTGACGGAGGCGGTGATACGGGTAAACCCCGCCGACGTGGAGCGGGTGCAGCTGGGCTGAGCCGCCCGACGAAAACAGCCGTCAAAAAAGCTGCCGGTCCGGCAGCTTTTTTGACGGCTTCTCTGCAAAGCAGCGCCCCGGCCCCCCTAGAGGGCCGGGGCGCCGGCCGTTTTGCAGTTCTCCGCAGAGCGGGACGGAAACAGGGGCGCGGGGCGCTTGGTTCACGGGCCGCAGCCGTCGCCCCGGGCCCGGGGCAGGTTCCAGCGGAAGTGGGCGGAGAGGCACCGCACCAGCACCACCACGCCGGCCCCCGCCAGCATGGAGGGCATCTCCCCGGCGTAGTGCCACAGCAGGCCGCAGGTGACGGCCCCCAGCAGCGAGGCGGAGGCGTACACGTGCTTGCGGAAGATATAGGGGGTGTTCCCCGCCATCATGTCCCGCAGCAGTCCGCCTCCCACGCCGGTGACCACCCCCACGAAGATCAGGAGGAACAGCGTGGGCCGGGGGGCGTGGGCGTAGGCGATGCGGATGCCCGTGACGGTGAAGATGCCGAGGCCCGCCGTGTCCATCCAGAACAGGGCGGTGTCAAAGAGGGTCTGGTCCCACATGAGCAGCCGCCGCACCCGGGGCAGAAACAGCACCAGGGAGGTGAGAATGGCCACGGTTGCGTAGATGGGGTCCTGAAAGGTGGCGGGGGGCGTGTTGCCCAGGATCAGGTCCCGGATCACGCCGCCCCCCACGGCGGTGGTGAGGCCCAGAATGCCCACGCCGAAGATGTCCAGGTTTTTCTCCAGGCCGGTCATGGCGCCGGAGGCGGCGAAGGCCAGGGTGCCCGCCAGCTCCAGCAGGAGCAGAAAGCGTTCCACGGTCCGCCCCCCTTACCGGGTGCCCTGGCGGACCATCTCCATGAAGGCGGCCGCGGCGGCGGTGGGGGTCACGTCCCGCAGGGTGCACATGTCCACGCTGCGGGCGGGGATGTCGAAGTCGGTTTTCAAAAGGCGGATGTCCCCGGCGTCCAGGGACCGCTGGACGAATTCCAGCGTCACCCCCGCCACCCCCAACCCGATGCGGGCCAGGGACACCAGCAGGCTCCGGGAGGAGAGCTCGATCTCCGGCGTCAGCGTGACGCCGTATTTCAAAAACTCCTGCTCCAGAAACACCCGGCTGCTGGCCTTCCGTTCCAGCAGGATCAGGGGGAAGGCGGCGATCTCCTGCCGGGAGTAGGTGTGGCCGAAGTCGCAGTCGTACCCGCCCCCCGCCACGAACACGGAGTGGGTGGAGAAGCAGGACCAGCTCTCCAGATTGCTGTCGGCGGGGGAGGAGGCGAAGGCGATGTCCACCGCGCCGGAGCGCAGCATGCTCAGCACCTTGGCGCTGCGGCCGGAGACGATCTTCAGCCGGATGCCGGGATGCTGGCGGTGGAAGGCGTCCAGGTACCTGGTGAGGAAGAAGCTGGTCACGGTGTCGCTGGCGCCGATGACCAGGGAGCCCAGCAGCAGCTGCTGGGCCTGGGAGAGCTTGTCCTCCCCGGTGGCGATGAGGCCCAGGGCGCTGCGGACATACTGGTAGAGCATCTGCCCCTCCCCGGTGAGGCTGACGCCCCGGGGGCTGCGGGCGAAGAGCCGGGCCTGGAGGGCCGTCTCCAGCTGCTTGACGGACTGGCTCACTGCCGACTGGGAGATATACAGGTTTTTCGCCGCCACGGAGATGTTTCCCGTCTCGGCGACTTCCTTGAACACGCGGTACAGTTCCAGCTTGACTGCCATGGTGAATGGCACCTCCTGCAATCAGAAAATCTTCGGATCCTGCGTGCGGAGCAAAGCTGAAAGCCTCGGCTTTGTTCCAGTGCGAGGGTTTCCGCACGGAGACAGGGGCTGCGGCTCTTTTCAGCCGCTTTTATGGAGTGGCGCGGCATTGCCGCGTGAAGCCGCCGCCCTGCGGTTTGTTCATCAGAGATTATAATGACCAGACTTATTATAAGCATAAAATAAGACCCGCGCAACTGCCTGCCGAAAATTTCGTCAGCTTCTTTCCAAACTCCGGGGAATTTGGTATACTACCTATTTGAGAATAGGAATAGGAGGAACTGCCGTTGCTGTATCATGTGCTGGCGGTGGGCGACGTGGTGGGGGAGCCGGGGCTGCGGCATCTGGAGCGGTCCCTGCGGCCCCTGCAAAAGCAAAGGGACATCGCCTTCACCGTGGTGAACGGGGAGAACGCCTCCGGCGTGGGGCTGACCCGGGACCAGGCGGAGCGCATCCGGGACGCCGGGGCCGACGCCGTGACCCTGGGGAACCACGCCTTCGGCAAGAGCCAGATCGGGCCGTTTCTGGAGGAGTGCCCCTGGCTGCTGCGCCCCGCCAACTTCACCGGCCGGGCCCCGGGCCACGGCTGGGAGGTCTTCGACCTGGGAGCCGTCCGGGTGCGGGTGGTGAACCTCATCGGCCGGTGCGGCCTCAGCTGGGGGGCGGACAACCCCTTCACCGCGGCGGACCGGCTGCTGGCGGAGGCGGAGGCGGACTTCACCCTGGTGGATTTCCACGCCGAGGCCACCAGCGAAAAGCTGGCCATGGGGTACTATCTGGACGGGCGGGTGTCCGCCCTGTGGGGCACCCACACCCACGTGCCCACCGCTGACGAGCGGGTGTATCCCAAGGGTACCGGCTACCTGACGGACCTGGGCATGACCGGGCCGGCGGAATCCGTGCTGGGCATCGAGCCCTGGCAGTCGGTGGAGAGCTTTTTGGGGGGCCTGCCCGGCCGCTATCGCTCCGCCGAGGGACCCTGCAAGCTCCAGGGCGCCGTGTTTACCCTGGACGGCGCCACCGGGCTGTGCACCGCCGTGGAGCGGGTGGAGATCCGGTGAGGGAAACAGAAAAAGGAGAGAACGATCATGTCGATTGAACGTGTACGCACATATCTGGAGCCCCTGGGCGTGGCGGACCGCATCCGGGAGTTCGACGTCTCCTCCGCCACGGTGGAGCTGGCGGCGGTGGCGGTGGGGGTGGAGGGTGCCCGCATCGCCAAGAGCCTGAGCTTCAAGGTGGGGGAGGAGCCCATCGTCATTGTGGCGGCGGGGGACGCCAAGGTGGACAACAGCCGCTACAAGGCCCAGTTCCACACCAAGGCCAAGATGCTGACCCACGAGGAGGCCCACACCCTCATCGGCCACGACGTGGGGGGCGTGTGCCCCTTCGCCCTGCCGGAGAATGTGAAGGCGTACCTGGACGTGTCGCTGCGGCGGTTTGAGACCGTGTTTCCCGCCGCCGGCAGCGACGCCAGCGCCATCGAGCTGACCTGCGAGGAGCTGGAGCGGTGCGCGTCCAACTTCGCCGGGTGGGTGGACGTGTGCAAGCCCCGCGAGGAGACGCCCCCGGCGGAGGCGGGGCGGTGAAAGCCGCCCCGCCCGCTCCGGCGGGAGAACCGGGGGAGACGCCGTCTCCCCCGGAAAACCCCCTTCCGGCGGGGAGGGAGAGGGAGGACCCTATGTTCCAATTCATTCATGCGGCGGATTTCCACCTGGACAGCGCCTTTGGGGCGCTGCCCGCCCGGCAGGCGGCGGCCCGGCGGCGGGAGGGGCGGGAGGCCGTCTTCCGCCTGGCGGACTACGTGAACCGCCAGGGCATTGACCTGGTGCTGCTGGCGGGGGATCTGTTCGACAGCGGCGGCGCCTTCCGGGAGACCGGGGAGCAGCTGGCGCAGGCCCTGGGGCAGATGGAGGCCCGGGTCTTCCTCGCCCCGGGCAACCACGACTGGTACGGCCCGGGCAGCCCCTACGCCGCCCTGCGCTGGCCGGAGAACGTCCACATCTTCCGGGAGAGCCGGATGACGGCGGTGGAGTTGCCGGAGTGGAACGCCGTGGTCCACGGGGCGGCCTTCACCGCACCGGAGCAGGCGGCGGGGCTGCTGGCGGGCTTTTCCGCCCCGGCGGACGGGCGGGTGCACCTGGGGCTGCTCCACGGGGAGGTGGACCCGGCGGAGGCCCGGTACAACCCCGTCCGCCGGGAGGAGATTGCCGCCTCCGGCCTTGCCTACCTGGCCCTGGGCCACATCCACCGGCGGACGGAGCCGCTGCGCCTGGGGGCCACCCTGTGCGCCTGGCCCGGCTGCCTGGAGGGCCGGGGCTTCGACGAGCTGGGAGAGAAGGGCTTTTACCGGGGGCGGGTGGACGGCGGCGCCGTCTCGCTGGACTTTGTGCCCTTCGCCTGGCGTCGGTATGAGCGGCTGGAGGTGGACGTGACGGGGCGGGACCCCCGGGCCGCCGTCGAGGCCGCTCTGCCCCAGGACACTGCCCGCCACCTCTACCGCATCCTCCTCACCGGGGAGACCGGGGAGGGCGGCGTGGACGCCGCCGCATTGGAGGAGTCCCTGGCGGAGCGGTTTTACGCCCTGGAAATCCGGGACGGCACCCGCATGGCGGAGGACATCTGGCGCCGGGCGGAGGAGGACTCCCTCCGGGGGCTGTTCCTCCGGGAGCTGCGGCTTCGGTGGGCGGCGGCCAAGACGGAGGCGGAGCGGGAGCAGGTGACCCAGGCCGTCCGGTTCGGACTGGCGGCGCTGGATCACCGGGACCTGGGGTGAGGCGGATGAAGCGGATTTTACTGATCGGCACCGGGGGCACCATCGCCTCCGAGGTGACGGAAAACGGCCTGGCGCCGGAGCTGACCACGGAGCAGCTCCTGTCCCACCTGCCCGCCCTCTCCGCCGTCTGCGAGGCGGACTGCCTCCAGCTGCTGAACCTGGACAGCACCAACATCACCCCGGCCCACTGGCTGGAGATGGCCCGGTGCATCCGGGACCACTACGACGGCTACGACGGCTTCGTGCTCACCCACGGCACCGACACCATGGCCTACACGGCGGCGGCGCTGAGCTACCTCATCCAGCAGAGCCCCAAACCCATCGTCCTCACCGGAGCCCAGAAGCCCATCGGCTTCGATTCCACGGACTCCAAGATCAATTTGACGGACGCCTTCCGCTGCGCGGCGGAGGACATGCCCGGGGTGTCCATCGTGTTCAACAGCCGGGTGATTTTGGGCACCCGGGCCAGAAAGACCCGGTCCAAGAGCTTCCAAGCCTTCTCCAGCATCAACTACCCCGACCTGGGGGTTCTGCGGGACGGGGTGCTGCTGCGGTATATCCGCCAGGACTGCGCCGCCGCGCCGGTGTTCTACGACGCGCTGGACACCCGCGTGGCCCTTTTGAAGCTGGTGCCCGGGGCGGACCGGGCCCAGGCGGATTTTTTGCTGCAGCGCAGCGACGCCCTCATCATCGAGAGTTTCGGCGTGGGCGGCCTGCCGGAGGAGGGCGGGTTTTACGAGTGCGTCCGCCGCTGGACGGCGGCGGGGAAATTCGTGGTCCTCACCACCCAGGTGGCCAATGAGGGCAGCGACTTGGGCGTGTACCACGTGGGCTTTCGGCTGAAAAGCGACTGCCAGGTGCTGGAGGCCTACGACATGACCACCGAGGCGGTGGTGGCGAAGCTGATGTGGATTCTGGGCCGGACCCGGGAGCGGGAGGCGGTGGAGCGGCTGTTCTACACGCCGGTGGCCCGGGACATCCTGTGGCCCGCCGAGACCTGAGGGGAGGAGACGAGACATGCTGGAAAAGGAATTGCTGTACGCCGCCCTGGGCACGGGCTTTACCTGCCTTGCCACGGTGCTGGGTGCGGCCACGGTGTTTTTCTTCCGCAAGGAGATGTCCCACACCACGCAGAAGGTGTTCCTGGGATTTGCCGCCGGGGTGATGATCGCCGCGTCGGTGTGGTCGCTGCTGATCCCCGCCATGGATATGGCGGAGGCAGCGGGACAGGGGGTGCTGGCGCCGGTGGGCGGCGGCTTCATCCTGGGCGGCCTCTTTTTGATGCTGCTGGACGGCCTGCTGCCCCACCTGCACATCGGCAGCAGCGAGGCCGAGGGCCTGCCCGCCCACTGGAAGCGCACCACCATGATTGTTCTGGCGGTGACGCTGCACAACATTCCGGAGGGCATGGCCGTGGGGCTGAGCTTCTCCGTGGCGGCCCGGGACACAGCGCCCGGCGCCCTGGCGGGGGCGGTGGCGCTGGCCATCGGCATGGGGCTGCAAAACTTTCCGGAGGGGGCGGCGGTGTCGCTGCCCATGAAGTCCCAGGGCGTGGGGACGGGAAAGGCCTTCCTCTGCGGCGCCGCCAGCGGCGTGGTGGAGCCGCTGTTCGGCCTGCTGACGGTGCTGGTGGCGGGCAGCGTGGCCGGCGTCATGCCCTGGATTTTGTCCTTTGCCGCCGGGGCTATGATCTACGTGGTGGTGGAGGAGCTGATTCCGGAGGCCCAGTTGGGGGAGCACTCCCACGCCGGCACCGCCAGCGTGATGGCGGGCTTTCTGGTCATGATGCTGCTGGATGTGCTGCTGGGCTGAGGCGCCCGGCGGCGGAGCGAGGCCGGCGAAGCCCGGCAAGGAGGGAGTCCTATGGAAAAAACGCCCCATTATGAGAGCTACGTGCGGATTTTGCAGGAGGAGCTGATCCCCGCCCTGGGCTGTACGGAGCCCATCGCCATCGCCCTGGCGGCGGCCCGGGCCCGGGAGGCCCTGGGCGCGGCGCCCCGGCAGTGCCGGGTGGAGGTCAGCGGCAACATTCTCAAAAACGTGAAGGCCGTGACGGTGCCCAACACCGGCGGCCTCAAGGGCATCGAGGCCGCCGCTGCGGCGGGTTTGGCGGCGGGCCGGCCGGAGCTGGAGCTGGAGGTGCTCTCCCAGGTGACGGCGGAGGGCGCCGCCGCCATCCGGGAGCTGCTGGAGCGCTGTCCCATCCGGGTGGTGGCTGCCACCGGGGACCGGGTGTTCTTCATCAACGTGACGGTGGAGGCGGCGGGCCACTCCGCCTGCTGCGAGATCGCGGACAGCCACACCAACATCGTCCGCGTCCAGCGGGACGAGGAGGTGCTCTTTCAGGGGACGTCCGCCGGCAGCCGGGGGGAGCAGACGGACCGCTCCGTGCTCAGCGTGGAGGAGATCGTCCGCTTTGCCGACTGCCTGGACGTCCGGGACACCGCCGCGGTGCTGGGGCGGCAGATCGCCTATAACAGCGCCATCGCCGCCGAGGGGCTGAAGGGCGGCTGGGGGGCCGAGATCGGCCGGACCCTGCTGGACACGTACGGCGACGGCGTGGCGGTGCGGGCCAAGGCGGCGGCCGCCGCCGGGTCCGACGCCCGGATGAGCGGCTGCGAGCTGCCGGTGGTCATCGTCTCCGGCAGCGGCAACCAGGGCATGACCGCCTCTCTGCCGGTGATCGAGTACGCCCGGGCGCTGGGCAGCTCCGAGGAGCTGCTCCACCGGGCCCTGGCGGTGGCGGACCTGGTGACCATCCACCAGAAGACCGGCATCGGGCGGCTGTCCGCCTTCTGCGGCGCCGTCAGCGCCGGGTGCGGCGCGGCGGCGGGCGTCGCCTACCTCCAGGGCGGCGGGTACAAGGTCATCGCCCACACCATCGCCAACACCCTGGCCATCTGCTCCGGCATGATCTGCGACGGGGCCAAGCCCTCCTGCGCCGCCAAGATCGCCGCCGCCGTGGACGCGGGGCTGATGGGCTACCACATGTACTGCCGGGGAGGCCACCAGTTTGTGGACGGGGAGGGCATCGTCTGCAAGGGCGTGGAGAACACCATCGGCAACGTGGGACGGCTGGCCCGGCAGGGGATGCGCCGCACCGACGAGGAGATTCTGGAGATCATGGTGGGCCAGTGAGCAAGCGGGGGGCGGAGGCCCCCCGGCTGTCTGCCTGGAAGAGGCCGTCCGTCCCCCTGGGACGGACAGACTGTCGAAAAATGCTATTGACAATCCCGGCGGGGCATGGTAAGGTGATAGCACAATTGGATACAGGCAGATGAAGTTTCTAGGGGAATGGCGAAAGCCTGCCGAAGGAGTAAAACTCTCAGGCACCCGGCGGACGGGTGAGGACTAGGAATGGATGTGGCTCTGGAGAAGCTCAATCATGAGGACCGAAGGTGCAAGGCGGCGCTGCCGCTGAATCTCTCAGGTAAAAGGACAGAGTGGGGAACCGCGGGCGGAGCATGCCTGCGGGCACCTGTGCTTTCTTTTTCGGAGCGGCTGCGGCTGTTCCGTTATTTTTTTTGGAGGGGAAACCAATGTTACTGTCAATCGTGCAAACCGTCAACGCGTATCTGTCCGACTATATCCTGGTTGCGCTGCTGCTGGCCGTGGGCCTGTGGTACACCGTCAAGACCCGCTTCGTGCAGGTCCGCTGCTTCGGCGAGGGGATGAAACGGGTCTTCGGCAGCCTGTCCCTCAACGGCCGCAAGCAGAAGAACGGCATGAGCTCCTTCCAGGCCCTGGCCACCGCCATCGCCGCCCAGGTGGGCACCGGCAACATCGTGGGCGCCAGCGGCGCCATCCTCACCGGCGGCCCCGGCGCCATCTTCTGGATGTGGATCATCGCCTTCTTCGGCATGGCCACCATCTATGCCGAGGCCACCCTGGCCCAGCAGACCCGGGTGAAGAAAGAGGACGGCAGCATCCACGGCGGCCCCGTGTACTACATCACCACCGCCTTCCGCGGCGGCTTCGGCAAATTCCTGGCGGGCTTCTTCGCCGTGGCCATCATCCTGGCCCTGGGCTTTTTCGGCTGCATGGTCCAGTCCAACTCCATCGGCTCCACCTTTGAAACCGCCTTCGGCATCCCGTCCTGGATCGTGGGCGTGGCGCTGGTGGCCATCTGCGCCGTGATCTTCCTGGGCGGCGTGCAGCGCCTGGCCTCCGTCACGGAGAAGGTGGTGCCCATCATGGCGGCGCTGTTCATCCTGGGGGGCCTGGCGGTGCTGGTGATGCGCATCCAGTATGTCCCCGCCACCTTCGGCATGATCTTCAAGTACGCCTTCCAGCCCCAGGCCATCATCGGCGGCGGCTTCGGCGCCGCGCTGAAGATCGCTCTCAGCCAGGGCGCCAAGCGAGGCCTGTTCTCCAACGAGGCCGGCATGGGCTCCACCCCCCACGCCCACGCCCTGGCCAACGTCGCCACCCCCCACGACCAGGGCGTGGTGGCCATGGTCGGCGTGTTCATCGACACCTTCGTGGTGCTGACCCTCAACGCCCTGGTCATCATCTCCACCCTCTACACCCCCGGCGGCATTCTGGAGCACGGTTACACCGGCGCCGTCACCGAGACCATCGGCAAGGCCAACCTGGCCCAGACCGCCTTCGGCGTGGTCTTCGGGGAGGGGCTGGGCGCCGCCTTCGTGGCCATCTGCCTGTTCTTCTTCGCCTTCTCCACCATCCTGGGCTGGAACCTCTTCGGCAAGATCAACGCGGTGTACCTCTTCGGCCGGAAGTCCACCAAGACCTGTACCGTGGTCTACACCGTCATCGCCCTGGTGTTCGTCTTCCTGGGCACCCTGGCCTCCAACGACCTGGTGTGGGAGCTGTCCGACATGTTCAACCAGCTGATGGTCATTCCCAACGCCATCGCCCTCTTTGCCCTCACCGGCATGGTGGTGCGGTGCGCCGTGGGGGAGAAGGCGGCCAAGTGAGCCGCCTCCCCCGCCCGGACCCGATGAAAAGCGCCGCCCGCCCATCACAGCGATGGGCGGGCGGCGCTTTTGCCGCGGCGGGAATGCCTGTGTTCCGCCCCGGCGGCTCAGGGTGCCGGGGCCTCCCCCTCCGGGGCGAGCTGCCGCAGCCCCTCGCTGCCGTAGGGCAGGAGAAAGGCGGGCACGCCCTCCACCGCCGGGGCCAGGGCGTACATGGGAAAGAAGAACACCAGACCCTGGTCGGTGAGATAGAAGTTCTGGGGGTTGAAGGCCCGCCGCAGCCGCCGCCTCCAGTCCTCCCGGTAGCGGGCCGTCCCGGCCGCCTCCTGGCGCTGGATCTCCGCCGCCGCCGCGGCCAGCAGCCGCCGCTTCCAGGGGGTCCGGGGCTGGAAGAAGGCGGCCGGGGCCGCCGGATACCCAGTACCCAGGTCCCAGGTGTCCCCCCGGCGGGTCACCAGGGTCTGTCCCGGCACCGTCACCTCCCGGGACTGGGTGTACAGGCTCCACAGCCCGCCCTGGTTGTAGGTGACGCGGTAGCTCAGCTCCGCCCGGAAGCAGGGCAGGGGGGCGCTGGCCGCCAGGGCCGCCCGATACGCCTCCGCCGCCCAGGGCAGGAGGAACAGCTCACAGTACCGCAGAAAGGCCCGGCACTGGAGGCGGTAGTACCGCCGGATGCGCCGGGAGACGCCCCCCTCCTCCCCCACCGGCTGGGGCAGGGACACCGACGCCGTGAGAACGGGAATGCCCTCCACGGCCCACTCCCGCTCCGCCGTGAAGGGCTCCGTATGCAGCTCTGCCAGACCTTTTTTCATGGAACGAACTCCTCTCCCTGGAAATTCCCTTTGCTCCAGCCTATGCCGAGAGGCGGCGGGGGGTGCGGAAGACGGCCGTGCTTTAAAGCGTGAAAAATTTTGCGGGAAAGGCCCTTTACTTTCACGCAGTACAATGCTAAAATCAAAACAGAGGACGATGTGCCGCCCATTTTTGCGGCTTTTTGAGAAAGGGCTTAGATATGGTCAAAATCGGCAAGAAAGAGAAGAACGATCAGCTGTACAAGGCCATTTTGCAGCTGAAGGACGAGCAGGAGTGCTACGACTTTTTCCAGGACCTGTGCACCGTGTCGGAGCTGCGGTCCATGGAGCAGCGCTTCGAGGTGGCCTCCCTGCTGGACGACGGGATGATTTACAACGAGATTCTGGAGCGCACCGGGGCCTCCAGCGCCACCATCAGCCGGGTGAACCGGTCGCTGAGCTACGGTACCGGCGCCTATGCCAAGATCTTTCAGCGGACCAAGGAGCGGAAGAAATGAGCAGCTACGGCGCCCTGGCCGGCAGCTACGACGCCCTGATGGCCGACGGCAGCTACCGCCGGCGGGCGGCGTTTCTGGACCGGCAGCTCCGCCGGCGGGGCGCGCAGACGGTGCTGGACCTGGCCTGCGGCACCGGCACCATCGCCTGCCTGCTGGCGGAGCGGGGCTATCAGGTCACCGCCACCGACGGCTCCGAGGAGATGCTGACCCAGGCCATGGCAAAAGCGGCGGCCCTTCCCGGGCAGCCGCCTTTGTTCCTGCACCAGGCCATGCCCCGGCTGCGGCTGCTCCGGCCGGTGGACGCCGCCGTGTCCACCCTGGACTCCCTGAACTACCTCACCCGGGAGCGGGACTTGCGGGAGACCTTCCGCCGGGTTTACCGGTGGCTGCGGCCCGGCGGGCTGTTCCTCTTTGACGTGAACACCCCCTGGAAACTGCGGCGGATGGACGGGCAGCTGTATATGGACGAGACGGAGGAGAGCGTCTGCGTGTGGCGGACCTTTTTCTCCCAACGGACCCAGGTGTGTACCTACCAGGTGGATTTGTTCCGCCTCCGGGAGGACGGCGCCTGGGACCGGGAGTTTGAGGAGCACCGGGAGCGGGCCTGGACGGCGGAGCAGCTGGAGGCCTGTTTGCGGGAGGCGGGCTTTGGGGAGATCACCCTCTCCGGGGACCTCACGTCCCGCCCCCCGAGAGAGGACGAGGACCGGTGGATCGTGACGGCGGTCCGGCCGGCGGAATAAAGGAGAGACGAGCATGAGCGATCAGTTGGTGCGGGCCATCAGCAAAGACGGCCTTGTGAAGGCGGCGGCGGTGTCCACCCGGGAGTTGACGGAGCGGGCGCGGCAGATTCACCGGACGCTTCCGGTGGCCACGGCGGCCCTGGGGCGGACGCTGGCGGCCTGTTCCATGATGGGCAACGCCCTGAAGGGGGACGGCGCCAGTTTGACGCTGCAAATCAAGGGCGGCGGCCCTCTGGGCACCCTTCTGGCGGTGTCGGACAACCTGGGCAACGTCCGGGGCACGGTGGACAATCCGTCGGTGGACCTGCCCCTGCGCGGCGACGGCAAGCTGGACGTGGGCGCCGCCGTGGGCGGCGCGGGCACGCTGACCGTCATCCGGGACCTGCACATGAAGGAGCCCTACGTGGGCAGCGTGGGCCTGCTGGGCGGAGAGATCGCCGAGGACCTGGCGGCCTACTTCGTGGAGTCGGAGCAGATTCCCACCGCCTGCGGTCTGGGGGTCCTGGTGGACCGTGACCAGAGCGTGCTGGCGGCGGGGGGCTACCTCATCCAGCTCCTCCCCGGCGCCGGGGAGGACGTGATCTCCAGGGTGGAGGGCAGCTTGATGGCCGCCGGCGCCGTGACGGAGCTGCTAAAGGGGAAGGACGACCCGGAGGCCATGCTGAAAACGGCCCTGGCGGACTTTGAGCTGGACATTCTGGAGAGGAGCCCCATCGCCTACCGGTGCGACTGCAGCCGGGACCGGATGGAGCGGGCCCTCATCAGCCTGGGGCCGGAGGAGCTGGAGCAGATTTTGGAGGAGCAGGGCCAGGCGGAGCTGACCTGCCGCTTCTGCGACAACGTGCAGACCTTCACCAAGGCGGACCTGGAGGGACTGCTGGCGGGCCTGCGGAAAAAAAGCGAGAAAATTTGAAATTAGGGTTGACAGAGGGGCGTCTTTTGCGTATAATAACTTTTGCCGTCTGACGAAAACGGCAACCCGGGAGCATAGCTCAGCTGGTTAGAGCACCTGCCTTACAAGCAGGGGGTCACTGGTTCGAGTCCAGTTGTTCCCACCACAGTTATTATATGGCCCGGTAGTTCAGTTGGTTAGAACGCTAGCCTGTCACGCTAGAGGTCGACGGTTCGAGCCCGTTCCGGGTCGCCATCTCCCACGAGATGGTTATGCCATCTCGTGGGTCCCTTTTGGGGTTGCGATTCCCCAGCCCTGCCGTTTCGGCGCGGGCAAAGACTTGCCCAGATAGCTCAGTTGGTAGAGCAGTGGACTGAAAATCCACGTGTCGCTGGTTCGATTCCGGCTCTGGGCACCATATGCGGGCATAGCTCATCTGGTAGAGCGCCACCTTGCCAAGGTGGAGGTAGCGAGTTCGAGCCTCGTTGCCCGCTCCAATTTGAATACCCACACTTGTCGCAAGGTGTGGGTATTCAAATCTCAAAAATAAATGTGGACTTTTTCGTAAAAGCCGCATATAATATAAATGATCCCACGGTGACATAGCCAAGTGGTAAGGCAAGGGTCTGCAAAACCCTGATTCCCCGGTTCAAATCCGGGTGTCACCTCCAATGAGAAACCCCGTAACCGCAATGGAGTGTGTGCATAAAGAGGTTTTTCACTCCGGGGAGACGGCGTGATGTGCTACGGCATATCACGCCGTCTCTCTTTTTGCAATTTCGCGGGAAAGCTCAATCCGCCCACAAAATTATAGTGGATGTCAACTTGCTGGGTGCGGTGTCCGCTGGATTTATCGGGCGCGTGAACCACGATTTTTTCCACAAACTCATGGAGAATGTCGGGCGTCAAGGTGTCCGGCTCTATGTAGCTGTGAACGATTTCTAGAAAGCTCTTGACGTTCAGCGTCTGCTGTACCGGGGGTGACGTTTTTGCGCTCCCGGAGCATACGGGCGATTTTGCCGGGGCTGTTGCCCTCGACGGCAAGCTGAAAAATCAGCTCAACCACCGGCGCGGTCTCCTCGTCGCGTACCAGCTTGCCGTCCTCGCCTTTCAGATAGCCGTAGGGTATCTGCGCGGAGAGCCGCGCGCCGGACATGCCTTTCGCACGGAACACCGCCCGGATTTTTTTGCTGGTATCCTTGGCATGGGTTTCAGGAACATATGCAAATGATAGGTCTAAAGCAGTTTCCAGTTTGCGCAGAAAATGCTCCTGTGGGACCAAATCCTCTATCGTTACCATGTGCAGCAGTTGCATCCCCCTCGACTCCCTGTAGTTTCCATTATACCATCGGGATGCCGCTGGGAACGAAGTTTTAAGCCGGGGCAGGCGGCTGCCTGCCCCGGCCGGTCCGTTTCGTGCGTCTCAGCTTGAGACGCATTTCGCTCCTTCCACCCCAATTACGCGCCGATGGCAAGGGAACGGGGCGGCGTCTGATGGCGCCGCCCCCGTTCGGTTTCGCGCAATTATACCATCCCGATGGAAAAACGCTGGAGGATGGCGGCGAGCTGGGCTCTTGTGGCCCCGGCCCGGGGGGAGAGGGTGGCGCCGCTGGTGCCGCTGACGATGCCGCTCCCGCAGGCCCACTGGAAGGCCGGGATGGCCCACTCCGCCACGTCGAAGGCGTCCGTATAGCTGAGGATGTTGGTATCCCCGCCCACGCTCACGTCCCTGCCCGCGCTCTGGGCGTAGCGGTAGAGCATGGTGACGAGCTGCTCCCGGGTGACAGGGCCGTCCGGATTCGTGCCGTCGCTGACGCCCTTCTCCACGGCCCAGGCCTGGGCGGGGGCGTACCAGGGGGCGCCGCCGCTGGTGTCGGCGCCGTCCAGCCGGGCCAGCACCGTCCACACCTGGGCGCGGGTCACGGCCCCGGCGGGGCCGAAGGCGGTCTCCGTGGTCCCCATCATCAGGCCCGCGCCGTAGACGTACGCCACGGCGTCATAGCACCAGTCGCCCTTTGTCACATCGGTGAAGGGCAGCGCCGCGGGGGCGTGGCTCGTCTGGTCGATGACCACGGCGTAGCTGCTGGCGTGGGAGAAGGGGATGTCCGCTTTGCCGTCCGCGCCGATCTTGGCCGTGGACTGGTATTCCAGCGCCCTGGCCGTCTCGTCGTAGTAGTAGAGATTGGCGAACAGCCCGGCGCTCTCCGTCCCGACCTCCAGCCGCAGGGTCAGGGGGAAGCCGAAGGGCCCGTCGTGGCGCAGCTCCAGCTGCATGGCCGTTTTCTCCCCGGTGAGGGCGTTGAGCACGGTCACGGGGATGGTATCGGCTGCCGTGTCCACCTTCAAATTGAGGTCGGACAGCTTGCCCTGGGGGATGTCCGTCCCCTGGAGAATCCAGGCGGCGCCGGTCCCGGCGCGGAGTTCCAGGGTGATGTCCCTGCCCGCCGCCTCCTCCAGCACCTTGCCGGGGAGCTTGCCGTCGTAGGGCAGGTTCAGCTTCACCGTGCCGCCGTCCTCGGCGTTCCGAATGGTGCGGAGGGCCTCGTCCGTGAAGCTGGGGCCGTCGTCGGAATCGCCGGAGCCGCCGGAATTGCCGGAGCCGCCGGAACTGCCGGAGGGCGCCGCAACCGTCACGGTGGGCTTTTGGCTGATGTGGAACACCACCGGCGTTCCGTCCGCCGCTGTGACGCCGGAGAACTCGGCGCGAATGGCGTCCGCCCCGTAGACGCCGGGCGCGTATGTGCGGATGTCGATGGGGCTGGGCGAAGCAAAGCCGCCGCTGACATACCGCATGGCCATGCTGCCGGTCAGGGTCCTGCCCCCGAGATTTTCGACAGTGTAGTGGACGCCCGCCGCCGGGGTCTGGGGCGCCTCGCCCGCCGTCACGGTATGGCTCTTCGGCTCGATGACGATGGGGGTGCTCCCATCTTTCAGGGTGAACGTGCTGTCGTCCCAGGTTTCGATTCTCTCGCAGGCCAGCGTGCCGGTCAGCTTCACGCCGCCGGAACGGACCGTAAGGGTCTTGCAGGCGATGTCCCCGCCCAGGACGGTCTCGCCCCCGGCGCCGGGATCAATGACCAGGCTGCCCGCCCCGGCGATGTCGTTTGGAAACTCGCCCGCAAAGGCGAGCTCCAGGCCCGCGCCCTCTGCGACGGTGACGGCGCCGGTCCCCGCGGCCGCGGCGCTGTCCAGCACCAGCGTGCCGTCCTCCACGGCGGTGCCGCCGGAATGGGTGTTGGTCCCGGTGAGCCGCAGCAGGCCCGTCCCCGCCTTTGTCAGCGCGCCCGCCCCGGTGAGGGTGTGGCTCAGGGCGGCGTCACGGTCCAGGCGGAACGTCCCGCCGCCGTCAGCCAGGACAATGGAGGGGTCCTCGTAGGCATGGTCGATGATTCCGCTCCAGTTCCGCCCGTTCAGCTCCCCGCCGTCCAGGGCCAGCGTGCCCAGGCCGATGGGGTTGGCGGTGTCGTCAAACGTCCCGCCGCCGGTCAGGAGGAGCGTGTTGATCCAGGCGTCTCCGGTCTTGCCGGCCACCCCCGTCACCGTCAGGCTGCCGCCGCCCAGACGAGCTTCGCCGATATACACCCCGTCACCCCTGTCGGAATCGCGGTTGGCGGGCGTGTCGCTCAGGCGGAGCGCCGTGTCGCCGTCGCCCACGTGCAGCGTCGGTAGGCTGAAGTTGATGGCCCCGCTGTTGCGGACCAGCTCGATTTCGGGCGCGCTGAGGGCGTATCCGTAGTAAACGGCGTCGCCGCCCTCCGTGATGCCGTCCGTCATGCCGGAGGCCATGGAGAAGGGGCCCTTCACCGTCAGCAAAACGCCGTCGTCGTTTGCAGAGAGTCTGGCGGCGTTGCCGGGCTGTCTTTTGCCGTCGAAGGATGTGCCGGCGCTGCCGCCCACGATGCGCACGTGACTGCTGACTACGCAAGGCCCTGCCTGTTCCAGCACCCCATATGGGCCACCGGCATCGCCGCCATATATCTCGATGTAGTCCAGCGAAGCGTTACTAGAAGAAGTTGAATACCAGCTGGGGTCAACGCGGAGGCCGTACGCGAGCGCGGACGTGGGCAGCAGCCCCAGCAGCAGGACCAGGGAGAGCGTCAGGGAGAGGACTCGTCTTTTTTCTCGGCCTGTCATGGTGTGTTTCCTCCTTTTTTCTCGCTCCGGCCCGGCGGGCCGGAGCGTTCGGCGCGCCTACGGGTAGGCGCGTGGAGAGGGGGCGCCCCCTCTCCAAAGGGTCTTGGATGCCGGTCTCCCGGGGCCCGCCGGTCTCTGCCCGGCGGGCCTAGTTCCCCGCCAGCCGCGTCAGGACGGCGGCGAGCTGGGCGCGGGTGGCCCCGGCCCGGGGGGCGAGGCGGTGGTCCGCCGTGCCGGTGAGAATCCCGGCCCCGCAGGCCCACCGGAGGGCCGGGACGGCCCACTCCGCCGCGTCGGAGGCGTCCGTGTAGCGCAGAATGTCGGTGGTTTCTCCCGCGCTCACGTCCCAGCCCTGGTGCCGGGCGTATCGGTAGAGCATGGCGGCCAGGGCCTGCCGGGTGACGGGATCGCCGGGGCGGAAGGTGCCGTCGGCGTAGCCCCCGACAAGACCGGCGGAGGCCGCCCAGCGCACCGCGTCCGCGCAGTAGGCGGAGGCAGGGACATCGGGGAAGGCGGAGCCTTCCCCGCCGTCTTGCGGGGAACCCGCAAGACGGTAAAGAACCGTGGCCGCCATGCCCCGGGTCACCGGGCCGCCGGGCGTGAAGGCGGTCTCCGCGGTGCCCATCATCAGGCCCTTCTGAAAGACGAATCGGACGGAGTCATAGCACCAGTCGCCCTCCGCCACATCGGTGAAGGGCAGCGCCGCGGGGGCGTGGCTCGTCCGGTCGATGACCACGGCGTAGCTGCTGGCGTGGGAGAAGGGGATATCCGCCCTGCCGTCCGCGCCGATTTTCGCCGTGGATTGGTATGCCAGCGTCTCGGCCGCCTCGTCGTAGCGGTAGAGGTTGGCGAACAGCCCGGCGCTCTCCCTCCCCACCTCCAGCCGGAGGGTCAGGGGGAAGGCGAAGGGCCCGTCGCGGCGCAGCTCCAGCTGCATGGCCGTTTTCTCGCCGGTCAGGGCGTTGAGCACGTCCACGGGGATGGTGCGGGCCCTGGTGTCCACCTTCAAATCCAAATCGGACAGCCTGCCCCGGGGGATGTCCGTCCCCCGGAGAATCCAGGCGGCGCCGTTCCCGGCGTCGATCTCCAATGTGATGTCCTTCCCAGCCGCGGCCTCCAGCACCTTGCCGGGGAGCTTGCCGCCGGAGGGCAGGGTCAGCTTCACCGTGCCGCCGTCCCCGGCGTTCCGAATGGCGCGGAGGGCCTCGTCCGTGAAGCTGGGGCCGTCGTCGGAATCGCCGCCGGAGGAGCCGTTGGCGGTCTGGACCAGGAGGGCGGAGGAGACGGCCTCCTGGTAGATCCCGTCCCCGGCCACCCGGGCGAAGAAATAGTAGGTCGTGCCCGCCGTCAGACCGTCAAAGGTCCATCCGGCCTGCCAGCCGTCCGCCGGGACCGCGCCGGTGGTGTTTTTCGCGTACTGCACCGTCCCGCCCCCCAGGGGGGTGGGCACCGCGTTCAGGGTCACGCTGGTCTGCGTGACGCCGGCCGCCGTGAGCGGGGCGAGGGCGCGGGCGACTTTCAGGGTGTAGACGCCCCTGCCGGTAAATACGCCGCCGCCCGTCAGCGTGCCGCCGCCCAGGATCTGGCCGTCGTTGGTGAGGGTGTGGCCGTTGGTGAGGGTGTTCCCCTCCGGGACGGTCAGCACAAAGCCGTCCGGAATGGTCAGGTCGCCGGGCAATGTCACGTCGC
>NZ_UQXD01000043.1 GCF_900544955.1 uncultured Oscillibacter sp. | reverse complement strand
CCTATCTCACCAGCCGCCCGCTGTGTCTGCCCGGCGTGCCGGTGCTGGCCTCCGGCGACGCCCTGTTCGCCGCCTCCACGGCGGCGCTGCGGTCCTTCGTCCGGGTCCATTTCGCCGCGGGCCTGGGCAAGTTTCTCTGGGCCCTCTGCCTCACCCCCTTCTGCTTCGGCCTGCTCTACCGCCTCCGCCGCCCCCTGCCCCTGACGCGGCAGGAGGCCAAGGCCCCGGCCCTGGACCCCCTGATCTTCCTGGTGGTGCTGGCGGCCCTGGACGGGCTGTACCTGCTGTTTCTGGCGGTCCAGTCCGCCGGGCTCTTCGGCGGGGCGGCATACCTGGCCCAGCAGGGCATCCGCTACGCGGAGTGGGCCCGCAGCGGCTTTTTCCAGATGGTGGGGGTCACCCTGGTGAATCTCACCGCCCTGCTGGCCGCGCTGTGGGCCGCCCGGCCCGGCGGCCGGAGCTGGAAGCTCCTGCGGCTCCTGGCGGCGGTGCTGGTGGGGGAGAGCCTGGTGCTGCTGGCCTCCGCCGCCTGGCGGATGACCCTCTACGTCTCCGCCTACGGCCTCAGCTTCAAGCGCTGCATGACCTACTGGGGCATGGGGATGATGGCCCTCTTCTTCCTGGCGGCGGCCCGGAAGGTGCAAAAACCCGCCGCCTCCTTCTGCCGCCTGGCCTTCCCCCTGGCCCTGGCGGGCTGGCTGGCGATCAACTGCGTCCCCGTGGACTACCTGGTGGCCCGGAACCAGGTGGACCGGTATCTGGATGGGGAGAGCCCCACCCTCAGCGTCCACTACCTGGCCTACTCCCTCTCCTACGACGCCCTGTCCCAGCTGGAGCGGCTGGACGGCAGCCGCCCCCTGTCCGCCTACGAGGGGGACTGGTGGGGCCGGGACGACACCCTGGCCGCCCTGCTGTCCCAACGCCGGGCGTCCGCCCGGGCGGCGTGCGCCGACTGGCGGACCTGGTCCCTCTCCGCCTGCCTCGCGGCCCGGGGCGGGGACTCCGCCCCCCGGCCCTCCGGCGGCGGGGCCGTCCCCAGGGTCATGACCCTCTCCCCGGCGGCGGCTTTTCGCTGATCCCCCGGAAAACGGAGGGAGGCCCGGCCAAATGGCCGGGCCTCCAATTGTTTTGCGCTTTGCCGGGTCAGTACTTCGTGTCGTACTCCCAGGGGGTGCCGCCGCAGAGACAGCCGCCGTCGATGTGGTAGGTCTGGCCGGTCATGTAGCTGGAGGCGTCGGAGGCCAGGAGAATGGCCATGCCCACCAGCTCCTCCGGCTGGCCGCCCCGCTCCATGGCGATCCGCTCCCGCATGTAGGGGGCCCGGGTGGGGCTGTCCCAGCTCACCTGGGTCAGCTCCGTCATGATGTGGCCGGGGCTGATGGCGTTGCAGCGGATGCCGTACCGGGCGCACTCCACCGCCAGAGACCGGGTGAGGGCGATGACGCCGCTCTTGGCCGCGCCGTAGACGGAGCAGCCGCCCAGCATGGCGGTGTCGTTGTGGGAGCCGATGTTGACGATGCTGCCGCTCTTGCGCTTGTACATCTCCCGGGCCACCGCCTGGCTCATGAAGTAGACGCCCTTCAGGTTGGTGTTCATGATGCGGTCGTAGGTCTCCTCCTCCACGTCCAGGACGCCCTCCCGCTTGTTGATGCCCGCCACGTTGAAGAGCACGTCGATCTTGCCGTACCGGGCCAGGACCTCCTCCACGCAGCGGCGGATGCTGTCCATGTCCGCCACGTCCAGGTGGTGGGCGGTGGCCTTGCCCCCGCGCTGGCAGATGGTCTCCTCCAGCGCCCGGCACTTCTCCAGGGTCCGGCCGCACAGGGCCACCTCTGCGCCGGCGTAGGCCAGCCCCTCGCTGATGGCGGCGCCGATGCCGCCCGCCGCCCCGGTGACCAGAGCCGTCTTTCCCTCCAGGCCGAATACGGACTTCAGATACGCGCTGTGATCCATGATAAAACGCCCCTTTCCATTATATGGTCTCTCTTCTCAACGTTCCCCGGTAACCCAGCAGGCGGGAGATGTTCTGGGCGGTGCGGCACACCTCCCGGATCATCACCGCCTGGTCCGCCTGCATCCGGTAGTCCGGCCCGGAGACGCTCACCGCCCCCACCGGCCGGTGGTTCATATCGCAGATGGGCGCGGCCACGCACAGCAGCCCGTCCTCAATCTCCCCGTCGTCGATGGCGTAGCCCCGGAGCCTGGCGGCGGCCAGCTCCTCCCGCAGCCGCTCCGGCGAGGTGATGGTCTTCCCGGTGAGGGGATAGGCCGCCTCCTCCATCCAGCGGCAGTACGCCTCGATCTGATCGTCGTCCTGACAGGCCAGCATGGCCTTTCCGGCGCTGGTGGCATAGGCCGGGGCCCGGCTGCCCACCTGGGTGTTGCAGACGATGGAGCGGTGGGTCTCCACCTTATCCAAATAGAAGATGTCCCGCTCCAGCAGCACGCTGAGGTTGATGGTCTCCTTCAACGTGTCGCTGAGGCGCTCCAGCTCCGGCCGGGCGGTGCGCCGCAGGTCCGACTGGCCCAGAATGGCGCTGGAGAGCAGCAGCAGCCGCGGCCCGGGACGGTAGCTCTTGCGGACGGGGTCCTGCTCCAGATACTGCCGCTCCGCCAGCGTGGAGACCTGGCGGAAGACCGTGGTGGTGGGCAGGCCCAGATGCTCCACCAGCGCCTTCAGCGTCCACTCCGTCTCGCCGTCCATAAAGCATTCCAGAATCCGGAGCGCCCGCAGGATGCTGGATATCTGCTCTTTTGCCATATCTTCTGCCACCTTTCGCATCAACCGCTCACCGCCGGCCGGGGGGTTGACAACCACTTGACTTGCCCTTGTAAAAAGCCTATGATAAATATAGCATAGTGTGGAAAGATTGTGAATCACTTTGTTTGAAATTCCTGAAAATTCATTCCGCATTGTGGAAGGTTCCGCCCCGCAGCTCCCCGCGCCAATCTAAAATCAGAAAGGACCTGCGCCATGAGTAAGAAAAGCGTCGTTATGGATGGCAACACCGCAGCCGCCTACGTCTCCTATGCGTTTACCGAAGTGGCCAGCATCTTCCCCATCACCCCCTCCTCCCCCATGGCGGAAAAGGTGGACGCCTGGGCGGCCAACGGCAGGAAGAACCTCTTCGGCCGGCCCGTCAAGGTGATTCAGATGCAGTCGGAGGCCGGCGCCGCCGGCACTTGCCACGGCGCGCTGCAGGCGGGCGCCCTGACCACCACCTACACCGCCTCCCAGGGCCTGCTGCTGATGATTCCACCCATGTATAAGATCGCCGGCGAGTTTCTGCCCGCCGTGTTTCACGTCTCCTCCCGCACCGTCTCCGCCCACGGCCTCTCCATCTTCGGCGACCACTCCGACGTGATGGGCTGCCGCATGATCGGCTTCGCCATGCTGGCCTCCTCCTCCCCCCAGGAGGCCATGGACCTGGGCGCCGTGGCCCATCTGGCCGCCATCCGGGCCCGCCACCCCTTCCTCCACTTCTTCGACGGCTTCCGCACCTCCCACGAGATGCAGAAGATCGACGCGCTGGACTACGACGACCTCTCGGGGCTGGTGGACCAGGAGCAGCTCCGGGCCTTCCGCAAAAACGGCATGAACCCGGAGCATCCCTCCACCCGGGGCACCACCGTCAACCCGGACATCTTCTTCCAGTGCCGGGAGGGCTGCAACCAGCACTACGCCGCCCTGCCCGGCATTGTGGAGCACTACATGGGCGAGATCAACCGCCTCACCGGCCGGGACTACCAGCCCTTCAACTACTACGGCGCCCCCGACGCGGAGGCGGTGGTGGTCCTGATGGGCTCTGCCGCCGAGACCGCCAAGGAGACCGTGGCCTACCTGTGCGCCCAGGGCAAGAAGGTGGGCGTGGTCCAGGTCCACCTGTACCGCCCCTTTTCCCCGGAGCACCTCCTCCGGGTGCTGCCCGCCAGCGTGCGGGCAATCGGCGTGCTGGACCGCACCAAGGAGCCCGGCGGCCTGGGCGAGCCCCTCTACCAGGACGTGGAGAGCGTCATGCACCGCAACCGCCCCGGCGTGCGCGTGGTGGGCGGGCGGTACGGCCTGGCCTCTAAGGACACCACCCCCGGCCAGATCGCCGCGGTGTTCCGCAACCTGGAGCAGGAGACCCCCAAGGACAATTTCACCATCGGCATTGTGGACGACGTGACCTTCACCTCCCTCCCCACCGAGGACCTGGTGATCCCCAAGGAGGGGGAGACCGCCTGCAAAATCTGGGGCATCGGCGGCGACGGCACCGTGGGCGCCAACAAGAACACCATCACCACCATCGGTCTGGCCGCCGGCATGTACGCCCAGGCCTACTTCTCCTACGACTCCAAGAAGTCCGGCGGCCTGACCCAGAGCCACCTGCGCTTCGGCAAGGACCCCATCCAGGCTACCTACCTGGTGGAGCACGCGGACTTTGTGGGGCTGCACAAGCCCTCCTACCTGGGGCAGTACGACGTCACCGCCGACCTCAAGGAGGGCGGCACCTTCCTGCTGAATTGCAGTTGGAGCAAGGAGGAGCTGCCCGCCCACATCCCCGCCGGGATGAAGCGGGACCTGGCCCGGAAAAACGCCCAGTTCTACATCATCGACGCCACCAAAATCGCCCGGGAGATCGGCCTGGGCAACCGCACCAACACCGTGCTCCAGGCCGCCTTCTTCAAGCTGACCAACATCATCCCCCTGGACCTGGCGGTGCAGGAGATGAAGGACGGCATCCGGAAGAGCTACCTGAAAAAGGCCGGCGAGAAGGTGGTGGCGCTGAACGACCAGGCCGTGGAACGGGGCATCACCGGCGTGGAGAAGTTCGACATCCCCGCCGACTGGGCCAACGCCGCCGACGACGCCCCCGCGGAGCGGAACGTCCCCGGCTTCGTGCGGGACATCGTGGACGTGATGAACCGCCAGGAGGGCGACAAGCTGCCCGTCTCCGCCTTCCAGACGTACCACTGTTTGGACGGCACCTGGCAAAACGGCACCGCCGCCTACGAAAAGCGGGGCGTGGCCGTCTCCGTGCCCCAGTGGGACGCGGAGAAGTGCATCCAGTGCAACCGCTGCGCCCTGGTCTGCCCCCACGCCGCCATCCGCCCCGTGCTGCTGAGCGCGGAGGAGGCCGCCCGGAAGCCCGCCGGCTTCACCACCGTGCCGGCCGCGGGTCTGCCCCAGTACCAGTACCGGATGCAGGTCTCCCCCTATGACTGCATGGGCTGCGGCGTCTGCGTCAACGCGTGCCTGGCCAAGGAGAACGCCCTGGAGATGATGCCTCTGGACACCCAGCTTTCCCAGCGGGAGAACTGGACCTTCGGCGTGGAGCAGATCCCCGTGAAGGCGGACGCCTTCTCCGACAGGAATGTGAAGGGCAGCCAGTTCGCCAAGCCCTATTTCGAGTTCTCCGCCGCCTGCGCGGGCTGCGCCGAGACCCCCTATGTCAAATTGGTCACCCAGCTCTTCGGCGACCGGATGTACATCGCCAACGCCTCCGGCTGCTCCTCCGCCTACGGCGGGTCCCTGCCCACCACCCCCTACTGCACCGACGGCCGGGGCTTCGGCCCCTCCTGGCAGCAGTCCCTCTTCGAGGACAACGCCGAGTTCGGCTACGGCTTCCTGGGCGCCCACGACGCCGTGAACAGCGAGATCGTGCTGCGGGTCCAGGCCCTGGCGGAGGCGGGCGTGGAGACGGCGGCCTGCGAGGCCTACCTGGCTCACAGGGACGACGCCGCCCAAACCCGTCAGGTCTCCGACGCGCTGCTCGCCGCCATGGAGCGCGTTCAAAGCGGCGGCGGGGAGGCGGCGGACGCCGCCCGGTTCATCCTGGAGCGCAGCGAGTACGTCTGCAAGAAGTCCGTGTGGTGCTTCGGCGGCGACGGCTGGGCCTACGACATCGGCTTCGGCGGCCTGGACCACGTGCTGGCCCAGAACCAGGACATCAACATGCTGGTCATGGACACCGAGGTGTACTCCAACACCGGCGGCCAGTCCTCCAAGGCCACCCCCGCCGCCGCCATCGCCAAGTTCGCCGCCGGCGGCAAAGAGGTGAAAAAGAAGGACCTGGGCGCCATGCTGATGAACTACGGCTACATCTACGTGGCCCAGGTGGCCATGGGCGCCGACCCCGCCCAGACCCTGCGGGCCATCCGGGAGGCGGAGGCCTACCCCGGCCCCTCCATCGTCATCTGCTACTGCCCCTGCCTGGAGCACGGGCTCAAGGGCGGCATGGCCAACAGCCAGCTGGAGCAGAAGAAGGCCGTGGAGTGCGGCTACTGGCACCTGTACCGCTTCGATCCCCGGCGGAAGGCGGAGGGGAAGAACCCCTTCCAGCTGGACTCCAGGGAGCCCACCGGCGATTTGAGAGCCTATTTGAAGTCCGAGCGCCGCTATGCCTCTTTACAGGACGCCTTCCCCGACCGGGCGGAGCGCCTTTATGAGAAGGAAATCCAAGATGCCGCCGACCGCCTGGAGGCCTATCAGCGCCTGGGCGGCGAAGGCTGAAGAAGAAAAAGGAGAAATGATTGATGGAAGCTATGAAACTCACCCACGAGCAGGTTATGGAGATCATTCCCCACCGGGACCCCATGCTGCTGATCGACGAGGCCAGCGCGTACGTCCCCGGCGAGCGCATCGTCGCCTCTTTCCACGTGGACCCCGCCCGGGAGATTTTTAAGGGCCACTTCCCCGGGGACCCCGTGCTGCCCGGCGTCTACTCCGTGGAGGCCTGCGCCCAGGCCTGCGACCTGGTGCTGATGCGCAAGAGCGAGTACGTGGGCAAGACCCCCTTGTTCCTGGGTATCAACAACGTGCGCTTCCGCAAGAAGATCGTGCCCGGCGACACTATGGAGATCCACGCGGAGCTGGCCAGCGAGCGGCCGGAGAAGGCCATCGCCACCTGCAAGTGTGCGGCCTATACCGCCGGCGATCTGGCCGTGGAGTGCGAGGTCACCATCGCCATGCGCTGACCGCCCCTTCCCCGGCCGGTTTTCGCCGCCGGGGACCGGCCTGACAGACGAACGCGCCGCACCGGACTTCTGTCCGGTGCGGCGCGTTTGGCGCGCTCCCAAAAAAGCGGCCCCTGTTCCCTCGGGAACAGGGGCCGCTTGACTGCACAGGAGCGCCGGGCGTCACACGTAGTTGCACACCCGGGCGATGGCCATTTCGGTATAGCCCAGGGACTCCGCCTTGGTCTGCTTGCCGCTGGCCACTTCCACCAGCAGCGCCAGCAGCTCGTCGCCCATCGTCTTCAGGTCGCCGCCGTAGATCAGGGGGGAGGCGTCCACGTCGATGTTGTCGATCATGTTGGCATAGGTGATGCGGTTGCCGGTGATTTTGATGACCGGGGCAATGGGGTTGCCGGTGGGGGTGCCCCGGCCGCTGGAGAACACGATCACCTGGGCGCCGCCGGCCACCATGGCCGACACGGAGGAGGGATCGTTGCCCGGGGTGTCCATCACCACCAGGCCGCTCTTGGCCTTGACCTGCTTGGCGTAGTCGTAGACCTCCATCACGGGGGAGTGGCCGCCCTTGTGGATGCAGCCCAGGGACTTCTCCTCCAGGGTGGTGAGGCCGCCGGCCTTGTTGCCGGGGGAGGGATTGCCCTCCCGGACCTCCTCGCCCACCAGCTGGAGGGCCTTCTCGTAGCGGTGGACGATCTCAAAGATGCGGTCCCGGACCTCCGGCGTGGCGGCGCGGCGGGCCAGGATGTGCTCGGCGCCGATGAACTCCGTGGTCTCGGAGAGGATGGAGGTGCCGCCGGCAGCCACCATCAAATCGCTGAGCTGGCCGATCAGCACGTTGGCGGCCAGGCCGCTGGTGGGGTCGGAGCCGCCGCACTCGGTGCCCACGATCAGCTCCGAGATGGGGAACTTCTCCTTCTGGAGCAGAGACGCCTCCGCCACCATCTCCTTGGCGTAGCGCACGGCCTTGTCGATGGCCTTCAGCGTGCCGCCGCACTCCTGGATGATGACCTGCTGAATGGGCTTGTTGGTCCGCGCCCGGATGGCGTCCACCACCAGATCCATCTGGCAATTCTCGCAGCCCAGGGACACCACCACGGTGCCGTAGACGTTGGGGTTGGCGGCGTAGCCCGCCATGACGTCCATGGTGAACTGCTGGTCAGGGCCCACCTGGGAGCAGCCCTGCTGGTTGTTGAAGGTGACGGCGCCCGTCACCTGCTGGGCGACGATGCGGGTGGTGTCGGAGGCGCAGACGCTGGCAGGCAGAATCAGGACCTTATTGCGGACGCCCACGCGGCCGTCGGGGCGGCGATAACCATAAAATTCCATACTTTTCTCCCTCTCTTTCAGGCTTTGGCTTCCAGGTTTTCCCGGTGGCTTCCCACGTTGTGCTCGTGGACGTGCTCGCCGGTCTTGATGTCCCGGGAGGCGACGCCGATGTGCTCACCGTACTTGACCACCGGCTCCCCCGCGGGGATGTCCCGGATGGCCAGCTTGTGGTAGATCGTGATATCCTGGGCGGCGGTGAGGGTGACGTCCTGGCCATCGCAGAGATAAGTCACGGTATCGCCCTTGGCGATGGGCTCGATGGCGACGGCCACGTTGTCCTTGCCGTCAATGATCATAGCATTGCGCATGGTGATGTACTCTCCTCTTCTTTTATCAGGTCCTTAGACCTGGGGTGGATGGGTCCGGCGGTTAAAACAGGTTGCCCGCCTCGTCGAAGGGCAGGTCGTAGGGCTCCGTCAGAATCTCAATCTGGGGGTTGGCCCGGGCCAGGGGCAGCAGCCCCTCGGAGATTTCGATCTCGTCGATATGGGCGGTGTTGGGGATGCGGATCAGCTTGAGGTGGTCCGGGTCCTCCGCGTCGGGGCAGCAGCACAGGGCCAGCTGCAGCGCCTCCCGGTCGTTGTCCATAATCATGGGAATCTTCATCAGGTGCAGGAAGGTGTTGGTGACGCCGGTGGGATAGGTCATCTCCAGCTTCATCTTGTTGAACAGCCGCCGGGTGGTGACCTCCGCCAGGCCGATGCCCTGGGCGTTGCCGTGGGTCTCGTCGCTCAGGTCCAGGACCACCACCTTCTCCGCCTGGATGCCGCCGGAGCAGTACTTGGGCTGGACGAAGCGGCCGGAGATGTTGGGGTCCATGCCGTCGCCGGAGAAGTTCTTGCCGATCTTGTCCACCACCAGCACGTCGCACTTGTCGAACAGCAGGTGGGCGATGGTCTCATAGGACAGGTCCCGGAGCTTGGGCTCCTCGGTGATGATCTCCTCAGGGGTCATGCCCTGGATGAGATAGGTCTCGTCGTAGGCGTTCTCCACAATGGCAATGCCGCCCAGAATGGGGCAGTTTTCCATGATGGCCCGGCCGTACTCCTCCACCAGCTCGTGCATGATGCCGGGGCTCTGGTGGTGGATGTTCTCAGCGCCGTGCTGCTTGCCCAGGCCGATGGCCATCATCTTCATCAGCCCGCTCTCATAACGGCCCCGGAAAGAGGTATGGGGCTTCACCCGGTTGAACAGCAGAATGCCGTCCGCCTCGGAGGCGTAGCGGTCGATGCGGACCGGCTGGCCCCGGACGCCGGAGCGGCCGATCTCCACGGTCTCCATGGAGCTCTTCACAGGGCAGCCCATAGCCTCCTCCGTGATGCCGTAGTCCCGCAGAATCTGGCTCTGGCCCTCGGCGGTGGCGCCGCCGTGGCTGCCCATGGACGCCACGATATAGGGCTCCGCCCCCTTGGAGCGCACAAAGTCCACCATGGCCCGGGCCATGACGGCGTAGTGGTTGATGCCCCGGCTGCCGCAGGTGATGGCGATTTTCTGGCCCGGCAGAATCCGGCCCCCCAGCTCCTCCCGGTCCAGCTCCCGGGTGACGACGGCGGCCAGCTCCTCCGTGGGGATGTGGCTGCGGTCGAAATTCTGGCGGACCCGCACCATTTTGGGAATGGGCACGTCCTGAATCAACGCAGTGATGGTTTCCACAACACTCCTCCTTTTCTGCAACGCGGCCCCCCGCCGCTCCCTCGCTTCTGCGGGGCCGGACGGCGCACGGGACCGCTCACTTCCACAGGTATAGTTTACGGGTCCCGCGCCCGCTTGTCAAGCATTCCGGGACAATCAGCCCCCCTTTTGCCGCCGCCGGGCAGAGCAAACGCCCGGGGCGAACGGCCCCGGGCGCAGGGAAGGTCACTTTACACCGTGTGGGTGCGCAGGTAGTCCAGCCAAATCCGGCAGCCCGCCGGGTTCAGGTGAACCCCGTCGAAGGTCAGCTCCGGACGGAGGCACCCGTCCTCTCCCAGCACCGCCTCCGCCACGTTCACGTAGGGGCAGTCCCGCTCCCGGGCCAACTCCGCAATGGCGGCGTTGTAGGCCAGGATGCGGCTGTTGTTCACATAGCTCTTCTTGGCCTCCTGCTTGGCGCTGACGGGCAGGATGGACTGGAGCACCACCACCGCGTCGGGGTGGTCCTCCCGGATGCGGTCGATGACCTCGGCATACTGGTCCCGGAAGGTCTCCACCTTGCTCCAGCCCAGCTCATTGACCCCCAGCATCACGTACACCTTGCCGCATTCCGTCTCCGCCAGGGCATCCAGCAGGGGGATTTTCTTCCCGCCCTCGCTCTTCCAGGCGTTTTTGGAGAACACGGACTCCACTGTGGCCCCCACGGCATGGAGATAGGTCCCCTCCTTCAGGCCGCTGTACAGGGCGAAGCCCTCCGTCCGGGAGTCCCCCAGAAATACTACGTCGGAAAAATATGTATCCTCCACAGCGGCGCTCTCCGCCACCGGCGCCCAAGGCTCCTCCGCCGGCGCCTCCTCCGGGGTCTCCGCGGCCTCCGGCGTGGGCAGCGCCTCCGGCAGGCCCACCGGCAGCACCTGCGCCTGAGGCGCCGGCGCGGGCGGCATCACTGGGGAGTCCACCGCCACGCCCGCCGGTCCCGCCGGGGACAGCACCACCATCAAAACCCCCAGCAGCGCCGCCAGCCCCGGCAGCCGCAGCATTTTCCGTTTTCTCTCCCGCTTTCCAGCCATTTCCTCGCCCCTCCGCGCCGTGATGTTCCTGTCTACTATTATAGACGGTACAAGCCGAAAAAAGTCGAAACAAATTGTTAAAAAACAGTATCAAATTGTCACCGATATGGGACGGGCCGGGGCCGTCCCCCGGCCCCGGCCCGCTGTGCCGTTCCTCACTCCCGCAGGCTGGCGGGGTAGGCCCCCTGGTCGTGGAGCCGCTGCAGCGCCGCCCGCACCACCTCCCGGTCCTCCCGGTAGGTCATGCCGAACCACTTGTCGGCGGAGTGGAGGACGGACACCTCCAGCGCCCCCGCCTGCATCTGGTGGTCCACCATCACCGGCAGCAGGCACTCCGCCTTCACATCCTCCCCCGCCCGGCTGCGGAGAAAGTCCTCAAAATAGGTCCGCAGCGCCGGGAAAATGCTGGGGGTGAAGCCCCAGAAGTTCATGGACACCACCGTGTCCGGCGCCAGCTCCCGGTCCTCCGCCAGGTCCCGCAGGGTGCCGTCCGGGTAGAGCTGGACCTTCAGCGCCTCCCGCACGCTGACCAGCCGCCCGTCCTCCACGGCGCACACGCCCCGGGAGACGGTGCCGTGGAGGCTGGCGGTATTTTTCAGCAGGTAGCCCACCATGGTGGCCTTCCCCTCCGGCGGCAGCTTCACCAGCTCGTCGTACATGGCCTTGTAGGCGTCGATGCCGTAGTAGTCGTCGGCATTGATGACGCAGCAGGGCTCCCGCACCACGTCCGCCGCGCACAGCAGGGCGTGGACCGTGCCGAAGGGCTTGGTCCGCTCCGGCGGAATCGTGTAGAATGACGGCACGGAGGAGAAGTCCTGGAAGGCGTAGGCCACCTCCACGGGACTGCCGTCCGCGGCGGTCCGCCTGGCCAGATAGCCGCCGCACAGCCGCTGCATCATCTCCTCCATCTCCGGCTTGATGATGAACACCACCTTGTTGAACCCCGCCCGGAGGGCGTCGTAAATGGAGTACTCCATCAGGATTTCGTTGTGGGGGCCGATGCCGTCCACCTGCTTACTCCCGCCGTACCGGGAGCCCAGGCCCGCGGCCATGATGACCAGTGAGACTTTCATAGTTCCTCTCCTTATATGCATTGCGCATCCTTGCGCAATGGTGGTTTCCCTCCTACCATACCCTATTTCCCCCTTTTTTGCAACCGCCAAACCGGGGGATCTTTTCCAGACGCTTGACAATCGCCTCCGGACGCATTATGGTGTATGTACACGATAACATGCAGGAGGTCCTCTATGATGAAAGTGGTCGCATTCAACGGCAGTCCCCACGCCGAGGGAAACACCTGCCAGGCGCTGAGGCTGGTCACGGCGGAGCTGGAAAAGGCCGGCATTGAGACAGAGATCGTCCACGTGGGCGGCCAGCCGGTCCGGGGCTGCATGGGCTGCGGCGCCTGCGCCCGGAAGGGGGACGGCACCTGCGCCTTCGGCGACGACGGCATGAACGAGTGGCTGGAAAAGGCCCGGCAGGCGGACGGCGTGCTCCTGGGCAGCCCGGTCTACTTCTCCGGCATCGCGGGCACCATGAAGTGCTTCTGCGACCGGCTGGCCTACGCCGCCAACGGGACGGACATCCTATACCACAAGGTGGGCGCGGCCGTGGCGGCGGTCCGCCGCAGCGGGGGCATCCCCACCGTGGACGGCCTGCTGCACTACCTGACCTATCACCAGATGCTCATCCCCACCTCCAACTACTGGCCCGTGATCCACGGCCGCACGCCCGGCGAGGTGTTGCAGGACCCGGAGGGCGTGCAGATTATGCAGCTGCTGGGGCAGAACATGGCCTGGCTTCTGAAGCTGCGGGCCCAGGGCGGCGCGGACGCCCCGCCGCCCCAGCCCAAAATCATGACCAATTTCGTCCGCTGACGCGAATATCCCCTGCGGACAACCGGCCGCACACCCCAGACACATCCAAGCCGCCCACCGGCGGCGTTCCCGCCCCGGCCTTGCGGCAGCGAGCCTGGGGGCTGCGGACTTGCCATCACGCGGGTCGGATGTGTGGGCGGCGCTGTGAAGGGCCTGTCCGGCCCCGGGCTGCGGGCTTGCCGGCACACGGGTTTGCCGTGCCCGGGGTCCGCAGGCGTCGTCTGCGGGCAAACCCGGCTGCCGGTAGGGCGGATAAGGCGGCCCTGCCGGCGCCAGGCAACGGGGACAGCGCCGACGGCCCATTTGGCCGCAAAACACCGGACTGCCCCTCGTCCACCGAGGGAAAGGAGGCACTATGCAAACACCTGACGCCCGCTCCCTCCGTCCCGGGGGGAAGAAGCCGGCAAGCGTCTGCCACTGCATCAACATCCGCCGGTTCGCCAGCCTGGTCTCCCAGCTCTACGACCAGTATCTGGCCCCCGCCGGACTCACCATCAGCCAGTACTCCCTGCTGGCCAATCTGGACGCACTGTCCACCGCCAGCATCAGCCGCCTGGCCGCCCAGACCGGCCTGGAGCGGACCACCGTCCTGCGCAACCTGAAGCCGCTGATGGAGCGGGGCTGGGTGGAGGACCTGTCCCGCCCCGGAAAGCGGGACCGGGTCCTCCACCTGACCCCCAACGGGGCCCGCTGCCTGGAGGAGGCCCGGCCCCTGTGGGCCGCCGCCCAGGAGGCCTTCGCCCAAAAGGCGGGGGCGGACACGGCCCATCTGATCCCCCGGCTGCTGGAACAGTGGCAGCAGTGACGGCGGATGCGTCCGGCGAAGAGGGCACGCAGGGCCGCCGCACCGCGCCCGGGGCGCTTTTGCGGGAGGGCCGGGGGCCGCTGTACACGCGCCCGGTACATCTCCGCCCCGCGGCGGAACCGGCCTCCGCTTCCGTTCTCCGCTCCGGCGGCGAACCCCGTGAGACACTTTTGACACATGGACGGGCCTGCCTCCGGCGGAGGCAGGCCCGTCCGCCTCCATCCGGCCCCGGCCCGCGGGGAAGCCTTCCGGCGCCCCCGCCGGAGGGGGCGGTCTTGACATTTTCCCAAAAGAGCTTATAATGTGAAAATGATTTTCATTTTCAATTTGGGAGGCATCTCATGTCCTACAGTACGAAACAGCAGCAGGCGGTGCTCCAGTGCCTGGAGCGGCGCGGCGGAGAGTCCCTCACCGCCGCCGCCCTGGCGGAGGAGCTGCGGCAGAGCGGCAGCCCCGTGGGGCTGGCCACCGTCTACCGCCAGCTGGAGAAGCTGGAGCAGGCGGGCCGCATCCACAAGATCAACACCGAGGAGGGGGCCTTTTACCAGTTCTGCCCCCACCGGCCCCAGCCGGGGCGGGACTGCTTTTTGCTGCGGTGCGAGGGCTGCGGCCGCATCGTCCACCTGGACTGCTCCCACCTCCAGGCGCTGTACCGCCACCTGGAGACGGAGCACCACTTCCGCATCGACCCCCGCCGCACCGTGCTGACGGGGCTGTGCCAGGCCTGCGCCGGAGAGGAGGACGCCCATGGAAGCCTCTGAGCTGATCGTCTGCCGGGACGTGTCCCTGGGCTACGAGGGGCAGAGCGTCCTCACCCACCTGAACCTCACCGTCCGGGCGGGGGACTACCTCTGCGTGGTGGGGGACAACGGCTCCGGCAAGTCCACGCTGCTGCGGGGGCTGCTGGGCCTGCTGGCTCCCCAGAGCGGGGAGATCCTCCGGGCGGAGGAGTTGCGCCGGGGGGCCATCGGCTACCTGCCCCAGCAGACCCGGGCCCAGCGGGACTTCCCCGCCACCGTGTACGAGGTGGTGCTCTCCGGCTGCCTCAATGCCGGGGGGATGCGCTTTTTCTACACCGGCGCCCAGAAGTCCCGGGCCTTGATGAACATGGGCAAGCTGGGGATTCTGGAGCTGAAGGACCAGTGCTACCGGGACCTCTCCGGCGGCCAGCAGCAGCGGGTGCTGCTGGCCCGGGCGCTGTGCGCCGCCAGCCGCCTGCTGATTCTGGACGAGCCCATCACCGGGCTGGACCCCGCCGCCGCCCAGGACCTCTACAAGACCCTCTCCTACCTCAACGCCCGGGAGGGCATGGCGGTGGTCATGGTGACCCACGACCTCAAGGCCGCCCTCCGCAGCGCCCGGACGGTGCTGCACATCGGCCGCAGCAGCCTCTTCCTGGGCACCGCCGCAGACTATCTCGCCTCCCCCCAGGGGCGGCGCTTTCAGGAGGCGGAGTGATGGACCTGCTTCAAATGTTCTCCTATCCCTTCATGCAGCGGGCCCTGATCGCCGGGGTGCTGGTGAGCCTGTGCGCGGCGCTGCTGGGGGTATCCCTGGTGCTCAAGCGGTACTCCATGATCGGCGACGGCCTCTCCCACGTGTCCTTCGGCGCCCTGGCCATCGCGGTGGCCCTGGGGATCACGCCGCTGTACTTCTCCATTCCTGTGGTGATTCTGGCGGCCTTCTGGCTGCTGCGGATGGCGGGCCGCCCCCACTGGAACAGCGACGCCGCCATCGCCGCCATGAGCGCCTCCGCCCTGGCGGTGGGCATCCTGGTGATCTCCCGCACCACCGGCATGACCACCGACGTGGACAACTACATGTTCGGCAGCGTGCTGGCCATGTCCCGGACGGACGTGGCCCTCTCCGTGGTGCTGTGCGGGGCGGTGCTGGCGCTGTTCGTGCTGTTCTACCACCGGCTCTTCGCCGTCACCTTCGACGAAAGCTTCTCCCGGGCCACGGGCCTCCGGGTGGACCGGTACAACACCCTGCTGGCCATCCTCACCGCCCTGACCATCGTCCTGGGGATGCGGATGATGGGGGCCATGCTGATCTCCTCCCTGGTGATCTTCCCCGCCCTCACCGCCATGCGGCTGTTCAGGAGCTTCCGGGGCGTGGTGGTGTGCGCGGCGGCCACGTCGGTGGTGTGCTTCTGCGCAGGACTGGTCATCTCCTTCGTCTACTCCACCCCCGTGGGGGCCACCGTGGTGGCGGCGGACCTGACGCTGTTCCTCCTGGCCTGCCTGGCGGGGAGCCTGCGGCGGCGGTGAGACGGCGGCGGAGGGGGCAAATCCGCCCCTTCCGCCGCGGAACACGCAAATTTCCCGGAAAAATTCCCGGAAAAACTTCATCTTTCTGGGGCAAAGGCCTTGCGCTTTTTCATATCCTGTGGTATATTTGCATATGTTAGAGAGTGTAAGTAGCGGAGTGGACCCTGGGTCCGCTCTTTTTGTTGGCCTTTTTCCATTGGTCAAAATTTGCAGAACCTGTCAAAAGAAGGGAGAACGCCCATGAAGAAAATCACGGAACTCACCGCAGAACTGGCCGCCCCCGCCGTCGCGGAGGCCGGCTGCACCCTCTGGGACGTGGAATACGTCAAGGAGGCGGGCACCTGGTACCTCCGGGTCCTGCTGGACAAGGAGGGCGGCGTGGACATTCTGGACTGCGAGGCCATCTCCCGGAAGCTCTCGGACCTCCTGGACGAGGCCGACCCCATCGAGGGCAGCTACACGCTGGAGGTGGGCTCCGCCGGCGCCGAGCGGGCGCTGAAGCGCCCCGGCGACTTCCAGCGGTATCTGGGCAGTCCCGTGCTGGTAAAGCTGTACCGCAATCTGGACGGGCGGAAGGAGTTCCCCGGAACCCTGGCCGCCTACGACGGGGCCACCGGCGCCGTCACCCTCTCCCTGGGGGAGCGGGAGATGACCTTTGAGAAAAAGGACATCGCCCTGGTCCGGCTGCGGGTGGAATTCTGACCCTCCCTTTTCTGGATGGAGAACAGACGTATTTTAGAAATAAGGAGAATCGAGTGATGAGAGGCAAAAAGCAGAAGGAGCCCGCGGGCATGAATCCCGCGGAGATTTTCGCCGCCGTGGCCATGCTGGAAAAGGAGCGGGGTATTCCCCAGTCCTTCATGATGGGCAAGATCATTCAGGCGGTGACCACCGCCTATAAGCGGGACCACGACGGCGTGGAAAACGTCATCGTGGAGACCGACGAGGAGCACCAAACCCTGAAAATGTTCGTCCAGAAGACCGTGGTGGACGAGGAGGACTACGTAGACCCCGCCAACGAGATGCCGCTGGAGGAGGCCAAGCATCTGTCCGCCAAGTATGAGATCGGCGACATTGTGAACATCCCCGTGGACAACGTGGAGTTCGGCCGCATCGCCGCGGGCAACGGCAAGCAGGTCATCATCCAGGGCCTGCGGGAGGCCGAGCGGGGCATGGTGTACGACGAGTTCAACTCCAAGCAGCACGAGATCCTCACCGGCGTGGTCACCCGCATCGACCCCCGGAACGGCAACGTGTCCCTGCGCATCGGCACCGGCACCGAGTCCACCGAGGCGCTACTGGTGGCCGGCGAGCAGGTCCCCGGCGAGGCGCTGGAGGAGGGCATGCACATCAAGGTCTACGTGGTGGACGTCCGCCGCCTGACCCGCGGCCCCCAGGTGCTGATCTCCCGGACCCACCCGGGCCTGGTGAAGCGCCTGTTCGAGCTGGAGGTCCCGGAGATTTTCGACGGCACCGTGGAGGTGAAGTCCATCGCCCGGGAGGCCGGCAGCCGCACCAAGATGGCCGTTTGGTCCAACGACGAGAACGTGGACCCCATCGGCGCCTGCGTGGGCCCCAAGGGCCAGCGGGTGGCCGCCATCGTCGACGAGCTGCGGGGCGAGAAGATCGACATCATTAAGTTCAGCGAGGACCCCGCCCAGTTCATCGCCGCCGCCCTGGCCCCCGCCGACGTGGTAGACGTGTGGATGGCGGACGAGGGCAAGGCCTGCCGCGTGCTGGTGCCGGACGATCAGCTGTCCCTGGCCATCGGCAAGGAGGGCCAGAACGCCCGCCTGGCCGCCCGCCTCACCGGCTATAAGATCGACATCAAACCCCAGAGCTACCAGGAGCCCGAGGAGGACGGAGAGTCCCCCGCCGAAGAGGCCGACGGCATCTCTGCGGAAGAATAATCCAGGAAAGGCGGCCTGACGGATGCCGAAAGTAAAAAAGATTCCCCAGCGGCAGTGTGTGGGCTGCCGGGAAATGAAAGAAAAGAAGGCGCTGCTGCGGGTGGTGAAATCCCCCGAGGGCCAGGTGAGCCTGGACTTCGGCGGCAAGAAGCCCGGTCGGGGCGCCTACGTGTGCCACGACGTGGAGTGCCTGCGCAGGGCCCGGAAGAGCCGGGCGCTGGAACGGGCCTTCGAAACCGCCATTCCGGCGGAGGTCTACGACGCCATGGAGGCGGAACTGCGGGGTGATGAAAGTGGAAAATGACCGTATTCTCTCCCTGCTGGGGCTCAGCCTCCGGGGAAACCACCTGGTGGTGGGCGAGGAACCGGTGGAGGCCGCCGCCCGGGCCAAGGACGCCCGGGTGCTGCTGCTGGCCGCCGACGCGGCGGACAACACCCGCCGCCGGGCGGAGCGCTTTGCCGACGCCGGAAACTGCATGTGGATTCGCGTCCCCTACACCAAGGAGCAGCTGGGGCAGGCCACCGGACGCTCCGCCGCGGCCATCGTGGCCCTGACGGACATCGGCCTGGCCGCCGCCCTGGTCCGCCGCCTGGCGGAGCAGGACCCGGAGCGGTATGCCGAGAGCGCCCGGCGGCTGGACCTGAAGGCCCAGCGGGCCGCAGAGCGGCGGGCCGAGCTGCTGGCCCACGAGAAAAACCTCCGCCAGGGCAAGCGCAGGGCCAAGACCCCGGAGCCGCCCCCCGCGGCGGCGAAGGCCCCCCCGGCAGCGGAAAAGCCGGCTTCCCGGCCCCAGCGCCCCGGCGGCAAGCCCCCGGCGGGAAGGTCCGGCCCCCAGTCGGAGCGCCCCGGAGCCAAGCCCTACGCGGGAAAGTCCGGCCCCCAGTCGGAGCGCCCCGGAGCCAAGCCCTATGCGGGAAAGCCCGGCCCCCGGTCGGAGCGGCCCGGAGGAAAGCCCTACGCGGGAAAGTCCGACTCCCGGTCGGAGCGGCCCGGAGGAAAGCCCTATGCGGGAAAGCCCGACTCCCGGTCGGAGCGGCCCGGAGGAAAGCCCTATGCGGGCAAGCCCGGAACGGGCACGGCCGCCGGCGGCACCAAGCGCCCGGCGTCCCGCCCCTCCAAGGAAAACCGGCCCAAGCCGCGGTCCGGCGCATCCCCCTACCTCCACAGCCGCCCGGTGAAAAAGGGTAAGGGCTCCTTCCGGAAGAAGGAAGGATAACCAGGCTTTGCGGATCAAATAAAAATTTTCCCAGCCCCCGGGTTGGAGCATAACGAGGTGTTTTTATTGGGTATTGAAAAATACAGAGTGCATGAGGTGGCCAAGGACTTCAATCTGTCCACCAAGGCCATCGCGGAAATCCTGACGAAGTATGTGGCCCCGCCGAAGAACCACATGCAGGTCCTCACGGACCACGAGCTGTCCGTCATCTTCGACTATCTCACCCAGCACAACCAGGTGTCCAGCATCCAGACCATCTTTGCCGACACCTATCAGGAGAAGAAGGAGGCGCCGGCTCACCGAATTTTCATAAATCGAACGCCCTGAAAACCATGCGTAAGCAGCC
>NZ_UQXD01000042.1 GCF_900544955.1 uncultured Oscillibacter sp. | reverse complement strand
CAGCGCCCGGTTCCCGGCGGCGGCCTGGGCCCGCCTCACCCGGCAGGTCCTCTCCGAGGGCGGCGGCTTCCTCTCCCCGGTGCCCCACCAAGGCCTTCCCGCCCTGCGGCGGGCCATCGCCGCCGACCTGCGGGACTACAAGGGCATGGCGGTATCCTGGGAGCAGATCGTGGTGGGCGCCGGGGCGGAGTACCTGTACCTGCTGCTGGCCCAACTGCTGGGCCGGGGGGCGGTGTTCGCCCTGGAGGACCCGGGCTACCCCAAAATCCGTCAGGTCTACGGCAAGTGCGGCGTGGTGTGCCGCCCGGTGCCCCTGGACCGGCAGGGCATGGACCTCTCCGCCCTCCGGGCCTCCGGCGCCAACGTGGCCCATCTCTCCCCCGCCCACCACTATCCCACCGGCCTGATCACCCCCATCGCCCGGCGGCAGGCGCTGCTGCGGTGGACGGAGGAGATCGGCGGCGTCATCATCGAGGACGACTACGACAGCGAGTTCCGCTTTACAGGCCGCCCCCTCCCCACGCTTCAGAGCATCGACAGCGGCGGACGGGTGGTGTATCTGAACACCTTCTCCCAGACCATCTCCCCCTCCATGCGCATCGGCTTCATGGTGCTGCCCCCCCGGCTGCTGGAGACCTACCGCCGGGAGCTGGATTTTTACGCCTGCACCGTCCCGGCCCTGGAGCAGCATGTGCTGGCCCGGTTCCTGGACCGGGGGGCCTACGAGCAGCACCTCTCCCGGCTGCGGAAGGAGTACCGCGCCCGCCGGGCCGCCGTGCTGGAGGCCTTCCGCACCAGCCCCTTCGCCAACCGCATCACCATTGTGGAGCAGGGCTCCGGCCTCCATTTCCTGCTGCGGCTGGACACCGCCCAAAGTGACGAAGACCTCCGCCGCCGGGGGGAGGCGCTGGGGGTGCGGCTGGGATTTCTCTCCGCCTACGCGGCGGTGCCCCGCGAGAGCTATGCCCACACCCTGGTGGTGAACTACGCCGCCCTGGCGCCGGAGCGCCTGCCGGAGGCCATGGCCCTGCTGGCGGAGGTTTTCAGGGAAGAGGGGTGATTCCCCGCGCCGCTTGGCGCGGGGAATCATCCGAAGGGCGGGGAAATGTCAAAAACTCTTGACATCTCCCCGCCGTCGTGTTATGCTCAAAATGTCAAAACACTTTGACACTTGCTGAAAAAACCGATGGAAAGGAGACCCATTGATGTCCGTTTACATCATGTTGCTCCTGGGCGCCATCCTGCTGGTATTTGCCGTTTTGGACCTGATCTTGTTGGTGACGCTGCTGAAGCCGGGAGACGAGCGCAGTCAGTTGATCGTTTGGAAAGCCAGTTCCTTTACATTGGCCGCCACGGTGGGCGCAAAAATTCTGGACGTGATCGAAAATTTCGTCCGGGCGCAGCCGATGACCGCCAACCCCCTGATCCAGCTGGAGGTCGCCGCCGTCCTCTATTTTCTGGCCCTTCTGTACTACAAAAAAAGGCACGGCCAATATGAGAAATGAAATCCGGAACCGGCGGAGGGAACTGGGGCTGTCCCAGGAGGAGCTGGCCAAAAAATGCGGCGTCTCCCGGCAGACCGTCAATGCCATTGAGAACAACAAATACGATCCCTCCCTGCTTCTGGCCTTTCACCTGGCAAGGGAGCTGGGCCTCCCCGTGGATGGGCTTTTCCATCTGTAACCGGGCCCGGGAGGGACAACAAGGCCAAGGCGCCCCGCAGATGCGGGGCGCCTTGGCCGGTAAAAACCCTTTACAGATTGCCGTCCAGCACGGCGGTGAAGGACTCGGCGGACATGACGCCCACCTTCCGGTCAAACTCCCGGCCCTCCTTCAAAAACACCACCGTGGGAATGCTCATCACGCCGAACCGCCGGGCAAGCTCCGGCTCCTCGTCCACATTCACCTTCCCCACCAGCGCCCGGCCCTCATAGGCCTCCGCAATGGACTCCACCACCGGGGAGAGCATCTTGCAGGGGCCGCACCAGCCGGCCCAGAAATCCACCATCGCCAGGGGGGCCGCCTCCACGGCGGCGTCGAACTCCGCGGTCTTAAAATGCTGAATTGCCATCATAATCGCTCCTTTTCTTTTTGAATCAGGTTTGTTGCTGCTTCCGCAGGCGCTCCGCGACATAAGCGGCGGCGCTCTGCCCCGCGATCAGGCCCTCTCCGGCGGCCTTGGACACCTGAAGGGGGCCGCCGGTGCAGTCCCCCGCCGCAAACACGCCGGGGAGGTTGGTGGCCATCCGCCGGTCCACCGTCACATAGCCGTTTTCCACCGCCAGCCCCGGGAAGAGGTCTGTGGGGGCCATGGTGGGCCGCAGCAGAAAGACGCCCGCCACCGCGGCGGTCCTGCCGTCGCAGGTGATCTCCTCCACCTGGCCGCCGCCCCGGATGGAGCAAGTCTTCGGCCGGTGGAAGTAGGTGACGAAGCAGCCGATGCCCTCCAGAAACGCCGCCTCCTGGCGGGCCGTGTCCGTATAGCCCAGCACCGCCACCGGCTTTCCCCGGTACAGCATCCCGTCGCAGGTGGCACAGTAGCTGACGCCCCGGCCCAAAAACGCCTCCTCGCCGGGGAATTTCTTCCCCCGGGCCACGCCCGCCGCCAGCACCACGGCCCCGGCGTTCTCCATGTCGGTGCCGATGGAGGCGTACCAGGCGTCCCCCATCGCCACGGTGCTGAGGACCTTCCCCTCCCGGAACGCCGCGCCCATCTCCTCGGCGTGGCGGTGCATGGTCTCCAGCAGCTCCCGGCCGGTGACGCCGGACAGACCCAGGTAGTTGTCCACCCGCTCCGACCGCCACAGGGGGTTCTCCGCCAGGGGGTTGCTCACCACCAGCACGCTGCGGCCCCGAGCCCGGGCGTTCAGCGCCGCGGACAGCCCCGCCGGGCCGCCGCCGATCACCAGAATGTCATAGGACATAGCGCTCCGCCTCCTCTCGCAGCAGCGCCGCCATCAAGGAGGCCACCTCCCCGGACGCGGCGTGATAGTACACCTCGTTGCCCGACCGCTCCGGCACCACCACGCCCGCCGCCCGCAGCTTTTGCAGATGCTGGGAAATGCAGGACTGGGACATGCCGGTACTCCGCTCCATGCAGGAGACGTTGTGGCACCCGCCCACCAGCAGGCTGTGGACAATCCGCAGCCGGACCGGATGGGCCAGAGCCTTCAGCAGCGCCGCCCGCTCCTCATAGTCTATGCAGATTTCCATAGCATTCACCGCCCCGTTTGAATTCTGACATTAGAATACCATGATATTCTAATTCCGAAAGTCGTTTTTGCAACAACGCAAAAATTTAGGGGCCCGGTTGCTTTTGCAGCCGGAGTTTGGTACACTGGGGGCAGCGCAAAATGGGAGCCGGCGGAGGTCCCGCCGGCTCCCTATTCAAAAAAGCGGCGGCGCCGTCCCCGGGGGCGGACGCTGCGCGGAAAAGTTAACCGGAGGCGCCCTGACCGCTTGAGCCATCCTATGCGGCGCCGCCTCCGGCAGTCACCCCCCGCCCGCCGCCTGTCCCCGCCGCCGCCGCCGAAAACCACAACGAAACGAGGGTTTTGCATGATCAAAATCGCGCCTTCCATCCTCTCCGCCGATTTTGCCAATTTGGAGCGGGATATCCGCCGCATCTCCACCGCCGATTACGTCCATGTGGACGTGATGGACGGCGTGTTCGTCCCAAACATCACCATCGGCATCCCGGTGGTGAAGTCCCTCCGCCCCACCACGGACCTGCCCCTGGACGTCCACCTGATGATCGTCCGGCCGGTGCGGTACGTGGAGCAGTTCTGCGACGCCGGGGCGGACCTGGTGACGGTCCACGTGGAGTCGGACACGGAGGAGAACCTCCACGCCGCCATCGGCAAAATCCACGCTAGGGGCAAGCGGGCCGGCGTGGTCCTCAAGCCCGGAACCCCGGCGGAGGCGGCCCTGCCCTTCCTGCGGGAGGTAGAGCTAATTCTGGTGATGACGGTGGAGCCGGGCTTCGGCGGCCAGACGTTCATGGCGGACCAGATGGAGAAGGTGTCCGCCCTGCGGCGGCTGATCGACGAGCAAAACCCCGCCTGTGAGCTGGAGGTGGACGGCGGCGTGGACCCGGAGACCTGCCGCACCTGCATCCGGGCGGGCGCCAACGTGCTGGTGGCGGGCAGCGCCGTGTACCGGGCGGCGGACATCCCCGCCCGCATCCGGGAGCTGAGAGGTGGCGCCGATGCATGAGCAGATGCTCGCCCGGCTGTCCCTGGGCGTCTTCCCCACCCCCCTGCACCGGCTGGAGGGCATCAGCGCCCGCTATGGGCGGAACATCTGGATCAAGCGGGACGACCTGTGCGGCGTGGCCCTGGGGGGCAACAAGGTCCGCAAGCTGGAGTACCTGCTGGCGGAGGCCCGGGCCCAGGGCTGCGACACGGTGTTCACCACCGGCGGCGCCCAGTCCAACCACGCCATGCTCACCGCCGCCTGCGCCGCCCGTCTGGGGATGGCCTGCGTGCTGCTGCTCAAGCAGCGGGGCGTGACGGACCCCCGGGGCAACCTGGTGCTGGACCGGCTCTACGGCGCCCAGGTCCGCTTTGTGGACACCGACCGCTACGAGGACATCTACGAGGAGATGGACCGGCTGGACGGGGAGCTGGCCCGCCAGGGCCGCAAAGCCCTCCACATCCCCGTGGGCGGCTCCACGCCCCTGGGCACCCTCGGCTATGTGAACGCCGTCCGGGAGACCGCGGCCCAGGCGGAGGCCCAGGGCCTGCGCATCCGTCACCTGGTCTCCGCCACCGGCTCCGGCGGCACCACCGCCGGGCTGCTGCTGGGGGCCGGGCTGTACCTCCCCGGCGCCAAGGTTACCGGCATGGGGGTGGACGACGAGGCCTTTGAGGAGATCGTCCCCGCCCTGGCAGCCGGCGCGGCGGCGCTGCTGGGCCGTCCCTTTGCCCGGCGGGAGGACGATTTCCAGATGGTCTACCACGTGGGCCCGGGCTACGCCGTCGCCAACCCGGCGGACACCCCTTATATCGAGGAGCTGGCCCGGACCGAGGGCATTCTGCTGGACCCGGTGTACACCGGAAAGGCCTGGGCCGGAATGCTGGGGCTGCTGCAAAAGGGCTATTTCGGCCCGGAGGGCGACATTGTGTTCGTCCACACCGGCGGCGCGGCGGCCCTCTTCGCCATGGACCTGCCCCAGCCGTAATTTCAAGAGAAGGAGCATCCCCGCCATGGAATACTTCCCCGCCCCCCTGGAAAAGCTGGTGGAGCAGTTCGCCCGCCTGCCGGGCATCGGCGGCAAATCCGCCCAGCGCCTGGCCTTCTTCGTCCTGGGCCTCCCGGAGGAGGACGCCCGGGCCTTTGCCGACGCCATTCTGGACGCCAAGCACAGCGTCACCTGCTGTCCGGTGTGCCAGAACTTCACCGCCGGGGGCCTGTGCCCCATCTGCGCCTCCTCCAAGCGGGACGGCGCCACCATCTGCGTGGTGGCGGACCCCCGGGACGTGGCGGCCATTGAGCGGAGCCGGGAGTACGGCGGCCGCTACCATGTCCTCCACGGCGTCATCTCCCCCATGAACCACGTGGGCCCCGACGATTTGGCCATCAAGTCCCTGGTGGAGCGGGTGGCCGAGGGAAGCGTACAGGAGGTCATCATGGCCACCAACCCGGATACCGAGGGGGAGGCCACCGCCATGTACATCGCCCGGCTGCTGCGGCCCTTCGGCGTGCGGGTGACCCGCCTGGCCTACGGCATCCCCGTGGGCGGCCACCTGGAGTTTGCCGACGACGCCACGCTGATGCGGGCCCTGGAGGGCCGCCGGGACATCTGAACGCCCCCAGCCGCTGCCCTCCCGGGCGGCGGCTGTTTTGTTGCGGGGCGGCCCCGTCCCCAGCGGAATGCCGCCGGAGGAACACCCCCAGAGGAACACCCCCGGCGGGAACACACCGCCGGGGCACCTGCCATCACCCGCCAGCAGCACTCCCCCCGCCGGAGCGGACCTTCCGGCCGTTCCGGAACACTGGACTTGGACGGGACGCTCAACCGGGGTGGGATACACTGCCAGGCCAGAATGCACCATCAAGCTAGCGCGCACCACCGGACCGGGATGCACCACCGAACCAAGATATACCGTCGAACCAGGACACACCGCCAAACTGAGACACATCACCGGGCCAAGATGTACCACCGGACCAAGACGCACCATCAGACTGGGACACACCGCCGGACTAGAACACACCATCGGGCCAGGACGCACAACCGGACCAAGGCACACCGCTACCCCACACCGCACAACAACAAGAGGGCCGGGAGAATCTCCCGGCCCTCTTGTTGTCATATCCGCTCCGGCGGCGCGGCGACCGTCACGCCTGGGCGAGCCCGCCCCGGCCCGGCTCCCGGTCCAAAACCGCCCTTGCGGCGGCCAGCTCCGCGGGCCGCCGTCCCTCCGCACTCTTCGCCGTCTGCTCCCGCAGCGCCCGCTCGTAGGCCTCCCGGGGCATCGGGCGGTAGAACACAAAGCCCTGCACATAGTCGCAGCCGATCTCCTGCAGCCGCCGCACCTGCTCCGGGGTCTCGATCCCCTCCGCCACCGTGCGGACGCGGAACTTGTGCACCATCTCCACCACGCCCTGTATGATGGCCCACTCCCGCTCCTGGTCCTCCCCCTCCTCGAAGAAGAAGCGGTCGATCTTCAAGGTGTCCACCGGCAGGTCCTTCAGCAAACTCAGGGAGGAGTAGCCCTTGCCAAAGTCGTCGATGGAGCAGGCGAAGCCCGCCTGCTTCAGCGCCCGGACCGTCTGCAGCAGCAGATCGGTGTTGTCGAAGACGATGGACTCGGTGAATTCGATCTCCAGCAGCTCCGGCGGAACGCGGTACTTGTCCCGGATTTCCACGTAGCGGCTCACAAACCCCTCGTCGTAGAACTGCAGCCGGGACACGTTGACGGACACCGGCAGCACGATCTCCCCCGCGTCCAGCCGCTCCCGCAGGAAGCGGCAGACCTCCTCCATCACGTACTGGTCCAGCCGCCCGATCATCAGCTTCCGCTCAAACACCGGGATGAAGTGGTCCGGCGGGACCACTTCATCCCGCAGCTGCCAGCGCACCAGCGCCTCGGAGGAGGCGATCCGCCCCGTGCGCAGGTCCACCTTGGGCTGGTAATAGACCACAAACTCCCGGTGCTCCAGGGCGGCGGCCATCCGGCTCTCGATGTCCTTCTCCTCCCAGAGCCTGCGGCGGATGCTGTCGTTGTAGTAGACGTAGTTGGGGTTGGTCTTGTTCTTGACCGTCTTGCGGGCAAAGCCCGCCCGGTCCATCAGCCCGCCGATGCCCAGCTTTTCGATCACGTCCCCCACACAGCAGATGCCGCAGCAGGTGGACAGGCTCTGCCGCCCGGGGGAGCTGCGCATAAACGCGGTGATCTCCCGGTCCGCCTCCCGCTGGCGGGCGGCCACCTCCTCCTTCTGCTCGTAGCGCAGCAGCAGCACGAAGTTGTCGGCGGAGACCCGGCCGCACAGCTCCCCCTCCCGCAGCCCGGCCCGAAGAATCTCCCCATACCGGGCCAGCACCTTGTCCCCGTAGGCGTAGCCGAACATGTCGTTGATATACTTGAAATCCGCAAAATCCGTGTAGACCACGGCGTAGCGGGTGTCCCCCGCCTGGTCCAGCAGGCTCTGGGCCTTCTCCTTGAAGGCGTCCAGCTCATAGGCCCCCGTCAGCCGGTCCCGCCGCGCCAAATCGTCCAGCTGCCGGTTGGTGCGCTCCAGCAAAAACAGCTTCTTGGAGGACGCCCAGAAGATGAACAGCCACGTCGCCAGCATCACGCTCAGCATCACGGCGCAGGCCGCCAGGAGAACCTTCGCCTGGCGGGCCGTATAGGCCTCGGCGGCGAACACCGTGTCGTTGGCCTGGGCGAAATAGCGCTCGCTCAGCGCCAGCAGCGCCTCGCCGTCCTCCGCCCCGGTCCGGTGGGCGTCGATATGGTCCTTCACCTGGACCCACATCCCCCGCAGCTCGCCCAGCGCCTGGCGGTACACCGCGTCGTCGGGCAGCGGCAAGTGGTACTCCCCATCCGCGCCGGACAGGTCCTCCAAAATGCCGTCCAGATAGTCCACAAGGCCGTCGTCGGGCTGGTCCACCAGCTCCAGCTTCACCAGGCGCTGGGTGGCACCCCGCACGATGCCCACATAGTTGATAAGCTTGCCGTAGCTCTGGATCTGGGTCACCGTGTGCACCGTGACACCGCCCAACAGCAGCAGGGAGAGGAGCAGGATCACCAGGCCGCTCTTTGCGTATCGCCTCATGGCGCTTTCACCACCGCTTCCGCCGGTCACGGGATGCCCGTCCCCTCCGGCCAACATCTGTTCTTTGTCCGAGTAACATTGTACTCCAAGCGGCGGCCAGAAGCAAGCCATTCCTGTTTTCCGTTCTTTTCCCGTCTTTCCCGCCGTTCATAAAAACTTTCCCATTCCTTAATTCCGCCTCCATTGCGCAGACCGGGAAGCCGTGGTAAGCTGGTTACAGACAGGGCGCCCTGGACTTTTCTGAGCGGAGGCTTTTTTATGGATGAACCAACCATCGGCGGCGTGATTTGGGACCTGCGGCGGAAGCGGGGCATGACCCAGGAGCAGCTGGCGGAGAAGGTGGGCGTCTCCCCGCCCGCCGTCAGCAAGTGGGAGACCGGCGCCAGTTGCCCGGACATCGGGCTGCTGGCCCCCATCGCCCGGGCCCTGGACACCGACGTGAACACCCTCCTCTCCTTTGCGGCGGACTTCCCCCAGGAGCGGTATTCGGCGCTGATGACAGAGCTGCGGGACCTGGCCAAAACCGGCGGCGACCACGCCCTGGACCGGATGGAGGCCCTTCTGCGGCGCTATCCCAACGACTGCCAGCTGCGCTTTCAGCTCTCCACCCTGGCCACCGGCCTGCCCGCCATGTTCGGCTGGACGGAGGCGTCCGCCGCCCGGGGCGCGGCCCTGGCCAGGGAGGGCCTGGACTTTGTCCACCGCCGGGGGGACCCCCGGCTGGCCCCCTCCGCCGCCTATCTGCTGGCGAGCCTCCACCTCAAGGCGGGCGCCCTGGACCAGGCGGAGGCCCTGCTGAACACGCTGCCGGAGGCGGTCGCCTCCCCCCGCCCCCTGTACGCCGCGCTGTACCGCCAGCGGGGGGACCGAAAAAAGGCCCGGGAGACGCTGCAGCTCCAACTGCTGCAAAGTGAGCAGGCCCTGCTCACCTGCCTTGCCGCCATGTCCTCCCTGGACTACGCGGACACGGAGGCGGAGGCCCGGCAGGCCTGGGAGGCCCACTGTGCCGTGTCCCAGGCCCTGGGCCACCCGCCCACGGAGGCGGCGCTGCTCTCCGCCAGCCTGGCCATGGAGGCCGGGCGGCAGGAGGAGGCCCTGGACCGTTTGGAGGAGGTCGTCTCCTGCCTGCAAACCCAGACGGACTTCCCCCACCGCCTCTGGTCGGAGCCGGTGCCCCAGGAGCGGGCAGCGTCCTACCACCGGTATCTGGCCCTGATGCTGCAAAGCGCCCTCCGCTCGGACCCGGCCTTTGCCCCCGTGCGGGAGGACCCCCGGTATCTGGCCCTGCTCCAGGCCCTGGAGACGTGAAAAGCCCCGCCCGGCGCTTCTTGCGCCGGGCGGGGCTCTTTGTGCCGTCACATGAGGTTGTAGAGAATCTTGGCCATCTGGCCCCGGGTGATGTTGTTGTTGGGCTTGAACGTACCGTCGGTGTAGCCGCCGATGATGCCCTGGGCCGCCATGGTCTGGATATAGTAGGTGGCGTAGGCGGGGATGCTGGCGGCATCGGTGAAGGTCAGCACCGCGGCGGCGTAGCCCTTGGCCTGGGTCCGGCCGATCATGGTGGCGGCCTGAGCCCGGGTGAGGCTGCTGCCCGGGTTGAAGTACACCCGGCCGTCGGCGCCGGTGGAGCCGTTGATGACCCCCTCGGTGTACAGCGCCCGGATGGCGGGCACGGCGTACTCCGGAATGGCGCCGTTGTCCGCGAAGGGCAGCGTCACGTCCTCATACCGGCTCTCCTCCAGCCCCAGGTACCGGTACAGCATCACGGCGAACTGGGCCCGGGTGATGTTCTGGTCGGGGCGGAAGGTGCCGTCGGAATAGCCGGTGGTGACGCCGGAGTTGTACAGGAAGTCCACATAGGTGGCCGCCCAGTAGCCGTTGATGTCCGTGAACTTGTGGTCCACGCCGTAGGGCTCCACGTCCAGGGAGGCCCGGCCGATGTTGCCGGAGGCGTCCATCGCAGTGATGGTGACCCGCATGGCCTCGTGGGTCTCGCCGGGGCCGGGCAGGGCGAAGGCCAGGCTGCCGGTGGAGGCGTTGTAATCGGCGGACATCGGTGCGCCGTTATAGGAGACCGTCACGGCGGAGGCGGGGAGCACCCCGTCCACCGCGTCGGAGACCGTGGCCCGCACCGAAAAGTCCGACTCCTCCAGCGAGGCGGTGATCACCGGCGCCTCGTTGTCCACCGTGCCGCCGAAGGAGGCCACGATGTGGTCGATATACACCGTGCCGGTCCGGGGCGTGGCGGGATACTCGGTGATGAGGTTGCCCAGGCCGTCGTCGTAGACGCTGGCGCCGGTGGTGGCCACCTGGACACCCTGGAGGGTGAAGGGCTGGCTGGGCAGCGTCACGCTGACCTGCTTCCAGCCGGTGAAGTCCAGCGTGGCGACGGGCAGCGTCAGCCCGTCCTCCGCGCCGTCGCCGTACAGGAAGGACAGCACGTTGCCGGAGCCGTCTCCGTTGACCCACAGGTTCAGGCTGGTATAGGGGATGCCGAGGGTGGCCGCCCCATTCCAGGTGCGCCACTGGGCCACGCAGCCCAGCTCCTCCGCCAGGGCGTACTCCAGCCGGGCGGCGCCCCGGCCCAGGTGGACCTGCTCGCTGCCGGTGGCCCGGGTGTAGGTCAGGTTGCTGCCGGTGCCGTCGGTGAAGAGGGTGGCGTCCTGCTCAAAGTCCTCCACCGTGTCCAGCGCCACCTTGGAGACCGTCACCTGCACCACGGCGGACTTGCCGCCGGCGGTGGCCACGATGGTGCCGGTGCCGGGGGTGGTGGCGGTGAAGGCGCCGTTTTCGTCGATGGTGCCGATGCCGCCGGTGACGTCCCAGGTGAAGGCGGAGGCGTCCGCCTTCAGCGGCAGGTGGCGGTACACCGCGGAGGCCGTGAGCTGGGTGGTGGTGCCGGGGACGGCGTTCAGCGCGGTGAGCAGGCTGCTGTTGGCGTCCCGGATGGCGATGTTGTCCGGGTCGGAGACGGCGTAGACCGTGGTGCTGCCGCTGCCGCCCCGGCCCTCAGCGGTGACGGTGATCTCCCCGCCGGATCGGGGCGTGATGAGCACATTGCCCTCCAGCTCGCCGTCGTCGGCCTCCAGCTCATAGCTCCGGTCCATGGGGAGGAAGTTGGTGTCCACGGCGGAGGCGGCGATGTTCACCCGGCTGCCCGCCAGGACATACTGGGCGTCGGCGCTGACGTAGAAGTGGCTCAGCTCGCCGGTGGGCGCATTGCTGGCCACCAGGAAAATCTGGTTGCTGACGGAGCGCTCGCCGCCGTCGGAGGGGCGGTTGATGGTCTTGGCGGTCCACTCGTCCGGCTCCGTCACGGACAGCGTGGTGGACCCGCCGCCGTCCAGGCACAGGGCGGAGACGCAGCCCAGCTCGATCATCCGCTGGGCCACCTGGGTGAGGGAGGCGCCGATGGAGTAGCCGGAGCGGCGGCCGTCCACGGTGTAGAGCACCAGGGAGCCGTCCGCCTTCAGCCCAATGGCGGTGCGGGGGTTGACGCCGGAGGGCAGCCCGGCGGCCACGGCGCCGTACTCCACCAGGGAGTACAGCGCGCCCACGGCGTACTCCACGTCGTTCCACTCCTCGCTGGCGGCGGCGGTGGAGAGGGTAACGGTGGTGCCCACGGGAATACCCCGCAGGGCGTCGATGTGGTAGGCGGAGGACTGGGCGTTCACCGACAGCACCACCTGGTCCGGCCCGATGGGCGTGGCGGAGGCCGCCTCCAGCACCTGGTCCACCACCACCGTCAGGGTCTCCCCGATGGACAGCTCCCCGTCCACGATGGTGCACACCACGTCCACCCCGGCCTCCGTGGTGCCGGTGGTGTGCTTGGCGTTGAAGTCGTATGTATAGAGGTAGATGCCGCCGGTGGACACCCGGGCCTTGTTGACCCCGGTGAGCTGGCGGACCACCCGGGTGGGCACGTCATAGCTGTCCAGCAGCTCGTAGCCCAGGTCCGCGGACACCTTCACCGCGGGCTTGCCGATGACGGACGTGCCGTCCGCCCGGAAACCGATGGCGTAGTAGCCGCCGTCGCTGCTGCGGAGCTGGCCCTCCGTGACCACCATGCCGATGGGCAGGCCCGTGCCCACGTTGTAGAAGTCGCCGTTGATGCCCGCCACCACCCGGTAGCCCTGGCTCTCCAGGCGCCGGGCCATGGAGGAGACGGTGCCCCGGTCCGTCAGCACGTCGCCGAAGGTGACCATGGGGGTCACGGCGCCGTTGGGCACGTAGGTCACCAGGTTCTCCGTCCGGAGATCGGAGTAGGCGCTGCTCCAAAACACGTTGGTGGAGAGCTGGGTCTCCTGATTCAGCAGGGTGTCCCTGGCCGTCAGGTCCTCCCCCAGGGCGTCCGATGCGGCGGCGGAGACGCCCCCCAGCAGGGACAGCGCCAGCAGCAGGGACAGGGACTTGCGGAAAAATCGATTCATAGGTCTCCTCCCACAGAACAAACAAGTCTACATAACGTTTTTCAGGATACCACAATCCCGCTTTTTTGTAAATGCCAAACCGGATACAAAATCCACCGATTTCGCCAAACTTTCGTTAGAAAGACGGCTGGAGACGGCAAAAGGTTCCGCCCCGTTTCAAAAAAACCTCTTGGAGAACCGGCAGTTCCGTATTACAATGGGGAAAACGCAACAAAGGAGGGTCCTCCCCATGACCGTCACCATCGACACCGCCCGCTGCATCGGCTGCGGCATGTGCGCCCATGCGGCTCCCGGCGTCTTCCGCATCCAGGGAAAGCACTCCACCGTCCTCACCCAGCCGGACAAGTCCCAGTTCTTCCGGGTCTCGGACGCCGCCAACGGCTGCCCCGTCAACGCCATTTTGCTGGAGCGGTGAACCCCGTCCGCCGGAGGGCGCCCTCCGGCAGACCCCCGCCCCCGGGAAGGCCGGGCAGGGAGGCCGGGCGCGGCAAAAAAAGATTCCCCGGCCGCTTGGCCGGGGAATCTTTTTTTCATCTCTGGGAAGGCGCTTCCCTCAGATCACTCAGCACTTCTCAAACACGGTGGCGGTGCCCATGCCGCCGCCGATGCACAGCGTGGCCAGGCCCTTCTTGGCCTCGGGGCGCTTCTGCATCTCGTGGAGCAGCGTGACGATGATCCGGGCGCCGGAGGCACCCACGGGGTGGCCCAGGGCGATGGCGCCGCCGTTGACGTTGACCTTGCTCATGTCGAAGCCCAGCTCACGGGCCACGGCGATGGACTGGGCGGCGAAGGCCTCGTTGGCCTCCACCAGGTCGATCTCGTCGATGCTCACGCCGGCCTTGGCCATGGCGTTGCGGGAGGCCACCACGGGGCCCACGCCCATGATCTTGGGATCCACGCCGCCCTGGCCCCAGCCGATCAGCTTGGCCATGGGCTTCAGGCCGTACTTCTCCACGGCCTCGCCGGAGGCCAGGATGATGGCGGCGGCGCCGTCGTTGATGCCGGAGGCGTTGGCGGCGGTGACGCGCTGGGTGCCCTTGTCGTCGGTCTCCTGGCAGCCGGTGGGCTCAAAGGTATGGACCACCTGGGGGTTGGGGGACTCGGGACCCACGGGGAAGGCGCCGCGCAGCTTGGCAATGCCCTCGGCGGTGGTGCCCTCCTTGGGATACTCGTCCTTCTTGAACTCCACGATGTCCTTCTTCACCTTCACGGGGACGGGGACGATCTCATCGTCGAACCGGCCGGCATCCCGGGCGGCGCAGGCCTTCTGCTGGGAGGAGGCGGCGAACTCGTCCTGCTCCTTGCGGGTGATGCCCCAGATGTCGTTGATGTTCTCGGCGGTGGTGCCCATGTGATAGTTGTTGTAGGCGTCCCACAGGCCGTCCTTGATCATGGTGTCCACCAGCTTCTTGTCGCCCATGCGGGCGCCCCAGCGGGCGTCGGGGGCGGCATAGGGCGCGGCGCTCATGTTCTCGGTGCCGCCGCAGACCACCACGTCGGAGTCGCCGGCCAGGATGGCCCGGGCGCCCTCGATGAGGGACTTCATGCCGGAGCCGCAGACCATGCCCACGGTGTAAGCGGGAACGGAATAGGGGATGCCAGCCTTAATGGCCACCTGGCGGGCCACGTTCTGCCCCTGGGCGGCGGTCAGGATGCAGCCGAACATGACCTCGTCCACCTGCTCCGGCGCGACGCCGGCGCGGTTTAAAGCCTCTTTTACGACGATGGCGCCCATCTCGGCGGCGGGGGTGTTCTTCAGCGCACCGCCAAAGGAGCCGATGGCAGTTCTGCAGCAGTTTACGACGTAGAGTTCTTTCATGGTGTTCCTCCGTTTTGTAAAGTTTTTTCAATGGCGGCGCCATGCCGCCCCGGATACGGATATAGGGGAATTGCCAAGCTGATCGCAAGATTGCTAATTTTTTGACAATTGTGGAGCCGTCTCGCAGTCCACGTGTCTCATTATAGAGGGTTTCTCTGTCTGCGTCAATGCAAATTTCGTCCCCCCGCCCATTTTTGCCAAATATTTAACAAATTGGGTTTGGTTTTCGTCAAGGTGCCGAAAACCGCTCCCTCCCTCACGGCTCCTCTGCCGCCCGCAGGCTCTCCAGCCGCTCGTAAAACCGGGGGATCTCCAGGTCTCCGTACGCCTCCGCCGTGTCCACCGCCGCCGCCTTGGCCGCGTCGGTGAGCAGGCGGTCGAAGTAGGCCTCCCGGACGGCGGCGGTGTCCCCGGGCAGGCGCCGCAGGATGGAAAAGCCCTCCGGCGACTCCAGAATGCCGGAGCACTGGCCCTCCGCCAGCGCGGCGGCGGCCTCCTCCAGGGCCGGGTCCAGGGTGCCGTCCCCCGCCGTCAGGGTCCGGGGGCCGGCGGTGTCGTCCCCGGCGGCGGCCAGGGCGGAGAATGCTTCCGCCTGGTCCGCCGCGCCGTTGAGCTGGGAGAAGGCCACGGCGGCCCGCTGCCGGGCGGACTCCCGGTCCTCCCCGGCGGCGATGAGGATGCGGTCCACCGTCAGCTCCCCCCGCTCCGTTTCAAAGGCCCGCAGGGCCTCCGGGTCCGGCGCCAGGGGGCTGCCCTCCGTCTCATAGAGCCGGTAGAGCTTGGCGTACAGCAGCCCCACCGCCGCCAGCTCCTCCGCCCGCTGCCGGTCCAGCCCCAGCGCCCGGAGGCGGGCGAGGTAGGCCTCCTCCCCCGCCGCCGTCTTCTCCGCCCAGTCCGCCGCCAGGGTCTCCCGGTCGGCCTCGTCCAGGGCGCAGCCGTACTCCGCCGCCCAGTTCTCCACCGTGGCGTACAGCGCCGTGTCCGCCAGGGCCTGGTCCCGGGCGTAGTCCGCCAGCGTGCCGCCGGTGACGGGGGCCTTCCAGTCCAGGGGCAGCCCGGCGTCCCGGTACTGGTCCCGCACCCGGTCGCAGGTGTAGGCCAGCCAGTAGAGGTAGCGCCAGGCGGGCACCTCCCGGCCCCCCACCGTCACCAGCGCCGCCGTCTCCTCCAGCTCCGCCGCCCGGCCCAAAAACGACGCCTGGCCCCCGCCGTCCTCTCTCCCGCCGCAGGCGGTGAGCAGAAGGCACAGCGAAAGGGCCAGGCAGATCATGCGTCTTTTCATGGTGTTCGCTCCTCTCCCCCAGGTTGTCCATCCATACCTATGCGGGGAGGGCGCGGACTATTCGGTTTTTTCAGCCAGCTTCAAATCCTCCACCAGCGCCAGGGCGGCCTCCAGCACGTCCTCGCCGGGCTTCAGCTTCAGGGACAGGGCGGGGCTCTCCCCCGCTGCCAGGGTCAGCCGGTACTTATACTTGCTCTGGCCGCAGACGGCCACCAGGGCCTCCGGCCGGAACAGCGCCAATTGGAAGCGCAGCACGTCCCGCTTCTGGGAGATGTCCGCCACCCCGGCCTTGGCCGCCGCCGCCCGCAGCAGTGCCACGTCCAGCAGCGCCAGCACGGATTTCGGCGCCTCGCCGTACCGGTCCAGCATCTCGTCCAGCAGGTCGGAGGCGTCCTCGTCGCTGCGGATGGCGGCAATCCGCCGGTACAGGTCCATCCGCTGCTCCGGCGAGGACACGTACCGCTCCGGGATGTTGGCGTTGACGGTGAGATCGGCGGAGCACTCCGTCTCGATCTGCCGCTCCTCGCCCCGCTCCTCCAACACCGCCTCCTCCAGCAGTTTCAAATACAGGTCGTAGCCCACGCTCATGAGATAGCCGGACTGCTCCGGCCCCAGCAGATTGCCCGCGCCCCGAATCTCCAGGTCCCGCATGGCAATCTTGAATCCGGAGCCGAACTCCACGTACTCCCGGATGGCGGCCAGCCGCTTGGCGGCCACCTCCTGGAGCACCTTGCCCCGGCGGTAGGTGAGATAGGCGTAGGCCCGGCGGGCGCTGCGGCCGATGCGGCCCCGGATCTGATGGAGCTGGGCCAGCCCCATCTTGTCCGCGTCCTCGATGATGAGGGTGTTGACGTTGGGGATGTCGATGCCGGTCTCGATGATGGTGGTGCACACCAAAATGTCCGCCTCCCCGTCCACCATGGCCTGCATCACGGAGGAGAGCCCCTGCTCTCCCATCTTTCCGTGGCCGGTGACGATGCGGACCTCCGGCCCCAGCATCTTCTGGATGCGGGAGGCGGTGAGGTCGATGGACTCCACCCGGTTGTGGAGGTAGTAAATCTGACCGCCCCGGCTCAGCTCCCTGCGCATGGCGTCCTCCAGGATGCCCCAGTCGTGCTCCAGCACATAGGTCTGCACCGGATGGCGGTCGGCGGGGGGCTCCTCGATGGTGGACATGTCCCGCAGGCCCGAGAGGGCCATGTTCAGCGTCCGGGGAATGGGGGTGGCGGACAGCGTGAGCACGTCCACCTGGCGGCTCATCTCTTTGAGCCGCTCCTTGTGGGTGACGCCGAAGCGCTGCTCCTCGTCGATGATCAGCAGCCCCAGGTCGTGGAACTCCAGGCCCTTTTGCAGCAGCTTGTGGGTGCCGATCAAAAGGTCCACGGCCCCCCGCCGCACCGCGTCCAGAATCCGCTTTTGCTCCTTGGCGGAGGTGAACCGGGAGAGGACCTCGATCTTCACCGGGAAGTTCTGGAAGCGGCCGCAGGCGGTGGCGTAGTGCTGCTGGGCCAGCACCGTGGTGGGCACCAGAATGGCGGCCTGCTTGCCGTCCAGCACGCACTTCATCACCGCCCGGAGGGCCACCTCCGTCTTGCCGTAGCCCACGTCGCCGCAGAGGAGGCGGTCCATGGGCCGGGGCTTCTCCATGTCGGCCTTGATGTCCGCAATGGCCCGCAGCTGGTCGTCGGTCTCCGTGTAGGGAAAGGACTCCTCAAACTCCACCTGCCAGGTGGAGTCCGGGGAGAAGGCAAAGCCCGGGCGGCGCTGCCGCTCGGCGTACAGGGCGGTGAGGCCCTTGGCCAGGTCCTTGGCGGCCTTTTTCGCCTTGGTCTTCTGGCGGGCCCACTCGGTGCCCCCCAGCTTGTTCAGCTTCTGCCGCTCCTGCTCCTCCCCGCCGCCAATATACTTGGACACCAGGTCCAGCGCCGTGGCGGGGACGTACAGGCAGTCGCCCCCGGCGTAGTCGATCTTGATGTAGTCCTTCTCCACCCCGTCCACCGGCATCCGCTGAATGCCCGCAAACCGGCCCACGCCGTGGTGGACGTGCACCACCAGGTCCCCGGGGCTCAGGTCCGTGTAGGACTGGATTTTCTGGCGGTTGGACTCCTTCTTCCATTTGGTCCGCTTCTGGGGGGCGGCGGTAAGCTGGCCCTCCGTCAGCACCGCCAGCTTCAAAACCGGCCACTCGCACCCGGCGGACAGGGCCCCCTGGGAGATGCGCACCTCCCCCGGCCGGGGCATGGCGGCGTTTTTCAGGTCCAGCACCGCGGGGATGTCCCGCTCCTCCAGCAGCCGCTGGAGATTGTTGGCCCGGCTCTCCCCGGCGCACAGCACCAGCACCGCGCTGCCGCTCTTCCGATACTGCTCCAGGTCCGCCGCCGCCGTCTCCAGGCTGCCGCCGTAAGAGCTGAGCTGCCGGGCGTTCATGCTGAGAAGCCCCCGGGGCCGCAGGGGATGGCGGGAGGTGGGCAGGGCGTCGGCCATCACCACGGGGAAGGCCTCCAGCGCGGCGTACAGCTCCTCGGCGGAGAGGCACAGCCGGGCGTACTCCCCCGCCAGCAGCCCCGCCTCCAGCAGCGTCTCTGTGTCCTGCTTCAAGGCCAGTAGCGTGCCCTTCACCCGCTCGTCCACCCGCCCGCTCTCGCAGAGGAACACCACGGCGTCGGCGGGCAGGTAGTGGACCCCCGCCGCAACCTCCGGATAGACGGCGGCCAGATACCGGTCCATGCCGCCGGGCTCCGCACCGCCCCGGAGCATCTCCCCGTCCTCCCGGAGGCGGGCGGTCAGGGCCTCGTGCTTTTGCTTTTTGGCCAGCTTCTCCGCCAGGGCGGTCAACTTGGCCCCCAGGCCGGCAAGCCCCCCCTCGGCGCAGCGGGGCAGCACCTCCGCCGCCGGCAGCAGCAAAGCGCGCTTTACATTGGCGGTCCGCCGCTGGGTGCCGGGGTCAAAGGTACCCATGGAGTCGATCTCGTCGTCGAAGAACTCGCATCGCACCGGCTGGTCCATCAGGGGGGAGAACACGTCCAGAATGCCGCCCCGCAGGGCGAACTGGCCCACACCCTCCACCTGCTCGCACCGGGTGTACCCGGCGGAGAGCAGCCGGTCCGTCAGCTCGCCCAGGTCCACCCGGCTCTCGGCCTTCAGGGTGATGGCCAGGGAGCGCAGCAGCGCCGGGGGCATGGTCCGGGCCATGAGGGCGTCGGCGGTGGTGACCACCACCCGGGTCCGGTTCCGGGCCAGGTCGTACAGCGCCGCCAGGCGGCCTCGCTCCCACTCCCGGGAGCTGACGGCCCCGGGGCGGAACTGCCACTCCCGGGACAGCAACAGCACCGGCTCCTCCCCGGTGAGGGTCCGCAGGTCCCCCGCCAGTTGGCGGACCTCCCGCTCATCACCGCAGACGAACACCGCCGGACGGCCCGCGGCTCGGGCCACGGCGGCGCCCACACAGGCCCGCTGCACCGGCTGCAATCCGCTGACCGCCGCGGGGCAGCCGCCCTCCTCCACCCGGCGGACCAGCTCCGCCACCTCGGGGATGGTATTCAGTTGTTGCAGGAAGTGTTCCATAGCGCTCTTTCCTTGTAAAATTTTAGAAGTTTCGCAGATACGGAGGCGGCATCGCCCCAGGGCGGGATGTTTTTTATGTATGCAGGGTTTGGGAGAACATGTGCGGGGCGGAGAATTTTCGGCCAGCGGAGAGGCGGCTCATGGCCCTCCCGCAGGTGGCGGAGGGGGAAGCCCCGTCTCCCGTGGGGCGAATGGCATTCCCATTCCACATTGAAAAGACGCGTCCGCCTACCGGGCAGGGGGTGGCCGCGCATCGGCGCAGAAGACGGTCCGCGCTCAGCGCGGAAAATACAGCCCTATGGGCAGGGGCGGAGGAAACCGCACTCCCTTCAGGGGGGACGGGGATTTCCGCCCTGCGGGGCAGGACGGAGAATAACCGCTCATCTGGCGCGGAGGCAAAGGGTTTCACCCCATGGGGCAGGGCGGGGAATGCCCCCACCGGGCGGGGACGGGGATTTCCGCCCCACGGGGGCGGGATGGGGGTGTGGGGCTTTGCCCCACGGGAATGCACCCCCCATTTTCTTTGGTTGCGCCAAAG
>NZ_UQXD01000041.1 GCF_900544955.1 uncultured Oscillibacter sp. | reverse complement strand
TGAAGCCTTTTCTTCCCTGAAAAAGCAGGGCGTGGACAAGCTGCGTCAGAAGCTGGACAGCTGGTTTAACGATATTCCGCCACATGAAGATCCCGAGGCTGCTGCAGAGCAACCCCTCTCTACGTCCCGGATAGCGGCGCCTGGCGCCCTGTCCCGCCGCCTCCGCATACTTGGCGGCGATGGCCTCCGCCGCCTGGAGCTCCCGGTCCGTCAGTCCCTCCCGGGGGACCTCGCCGCCGGGGTCCTCCGGCTCCACGCCCAGCAGCCGCCCCACGGAGACGGCGAAGAGGCGGCTCATGGCGATGAGGTTTTCCAGCTCCGGCACGGCGGCATCCGACTCCCACTTGCTCACCGCCTGGCGGGAGACCCCCAGCCGCTCCCCCAGCGCCTCCTGGCTGAGGCCCGCAGCCCGGCGGCCCTCCTGAATACGGCCTCCCAAGGTTGTCTGTTCCTGCATAGTTTCTCCTCCTTTTTAAGGCCATGGTAGCAAAGGGCCCGCCCCGGCGCAACCATCCGCCCGTTTCTTTTTGTCAACCGGCGGTTGCGGCCCCGGCGCCCCGGGGGATTCCTCCCCCAGAATACCACATCCTCCGGCAAAAAGAAACGCCCCTCCCGCGGGAGGGGCGCTTTTGGCGGGTTATTTCATCAGCTCGTACAGCACGGCCTTGATGGTGTGCATCCGGTTTTCCGCCTCGTCAAAGACGATGGACTGGGGGGACTCGAAGACCTCGTCGGTGACCTCCATGGCATCCCGGCCGAACCGCTCCCCCATCTCCTTCCCCACCTTGGTCTTGTGGTCGTGGTAGGCGGGCAGGCAGTGCATGAAGCGGCACTGGGGGCCGGCGTTGTCCATGAGAGCTTTGGTCACCTGATAGGGCCCCAGGGCGGCGATGCGCTCCTGCCACACCTCCGCCGGCTCGCCCATGGAGACCCACACGTCGGTGTAGAGCACGTGGGCGTCCCTGGTGGCGGCCATGGGGTCCTCCAGGAATTCCAACACGGCGCCGGTCTCCCGGGCGATGTCCCGGCAGACGGCCACCAGGCGCTCCTCCGGCATGTAGGCCCTGGGGGCGCAGGCCACGAAGTGCATCCCCATCTTGGCGCAGCCCACCATCAAGCTGTTGCCCATGTTGTACCGGGCGTCCCCCAGGTACACCAGCTTCACCCCCTGGAGGGTGCCGAAATGCTCCCGGATGGTGAGGAAGTCCGCCAGAATCTGGGTGGGGTGGAACTCGTTGGTCAGCCCGTTGAACACGGGGACCCCGGCGTACCGGGCCAGCTCCTCCACCAGCTCCTGGCCGAAGCCCCGGTACTCGATGCCGTCAAACATCCGGCCCAGAACCCGGGCGGTGTCCGCAATGGACTCCTTCACGCCGATCTGGCTGCCGGTGGGGCCCAGATAGGTGGAGCCCATGCCCAGATCCTGGGCGGCCACCTCAAAGGCGCAGCGGGTGCGGGTGGAGGTCTTCTCAAAGATGAGGGCCACGTTTTTGCCCTCCAGATACCGGTGGGGAACGCCCGCCTTCTTCTTGGCCTTCAGGTCCGCGGCGGTGTCCAGAAACCGGCCGATCTCGGCGGGGGTGAAGTCCAGCAGCTTCAAAAAATGGGTGTGATTGTCCATAGATACCTCTCTCTTTTCTCCGCCGGGCGCAGGGCGGCCCGGCGGCATATCAATTGGAACCCCGAACGTTGTGGCAGGGCACGTTCAGCCCAAAACCGCCTGCAGAATGTCCACGCCCTGGTCCATCTCCTCCCGGGTGATGGTCAGGGGGGGCAGCAGCCGCATCCCGGAGCCGGCGGTGAGCACCAGGAGGCCGCCCTCGATGAGCCGGTTCGCCAGGGCCTTGTTGGAAAAGCCCTCCCGCACCTCGATGCCGATCATGAGGCCCATGCCCCGGGTCTTCCCGAAGCAGGGCAGGTTCAGCGCCTCGATCCGGCTGCGCAGGTAGTCGCCCTTCTCCCGGACCTCCGCCAAAAAGGCGTCGCTCAGCGTCTCCTGCACCACCAGTCCCGCGGCGGCGCAGACGGGGTTGGCGCCGAAGGTGGTGGCGTGGGTGCCGGGGGTGAGGACGTCCCGGCACTTCCCGGCGGCCAGGACGCCGCTCATGGGCAGTCCGCCGGCGATGCCCTTGGCGAAGGAGGCCGCGTCGGGCAGAATGCCGTAGTGCTGGAAGGCGAAGAGGCTGCCGGTGCGGCCCACGCCGGTCTGGACCTCGTCCGCCAGCAGCAGCCAGTCCCGCTCCGCGCAGAGCTTCGCCAGCGCCTGGACGTAGGACGGCTCCAGAGGCAGCACGCCCCCCTCCCCCTGGATCAGCTCCACCATGACGGCGCACACGTCGTCCCCGGCCTGGGATTCCAGGGAGGCGAGGTCGTTGGCGTCGATGTAGCGGAAGCCCTCGGTGAAGGGGAAGAAGTAGTTGTGGAACACCTCCTGGCCGGTGGCGGTGAGGGTGGTGATGGTGCGGCCGTGGAAGGAGTTGTTCAGGGTGAGGATGGTGGCACGGCCCCGGCCGTACTTGTCGAAGCTGTACTTTCTCGCCAGCTTGATCATGCCCTCGTTGGCCTCGCCGCCGCCGTTTGCGAAGAACACGTTGCTCATGCCGGTGCGCTTGCAGAGAACCTCCGCCAGCCGGGCGGGGGGCTCTGTGTAAAAGAGGTTGGACACGTGGCCCAGCTTTGCCGCCTGATCTCCCAGGGCCTTGGCCCAGGCCGCATTGCCGTAGCCCAGGCAGCTCACGCCGATACCGCTGGTGAAGTCGATGTACGCCCGGCCCTCGGGGGCGTACAGCCGGGCGCCCTCGCCGTGATCGACGGCCACGGGGTAGCGGCCGTAGGTGTTCATGATGTACTGGCCCGTCAGGGCCTGGATCTCCGCTGAGTTCATCTCTCAGTCCTCCTTTTTCAGCATGGTGCCGATGCCCTGGTCGGAGAGCAGCTCGATCAAAATGGAGTGGGGAATGCGTCCGTCCAGAATGTGGACCCGCTCCACGCCGCCGGCGATGGCATCCACGCAGCACTCCAGCTTGGGAATCATGCCGCCGGAGATGGTGCCGTCCGCCACCAGGCCCGGCACCTCGTAGGTGTGGACCACGTGGATGAGGGTATCCTCGTCCCGGGGGTCCCGCAGAAGGCCCCGGACATCCGTCAGCAAAATCAGCTTCTCGGCGTGGAGGGCCTGCGCCAGCTTGGCGGCGGCGGTGTCGGCGTTGATGTTGTAGGCGGTGTCGGCGTCCATGCCCTGGGCCACGGTGGACACCACCGGGATGTACCCCGTCAGCAGGGCGTTTTCCACCGGCTCGGGGTCCACGCCGGTGATTCTGCCCACCAGGCCGTACCGCTCGTCCAGCCGCTCTGCCTGGAAGAGCTGCCCGTCCATGCCGCACAGGCCGATGGCCCGGCCGCCCAGGCGGTTGAGCTGGGCCACCAGGTTTTTATTCACCTTGCCGCACAGAACCGCCTGGACCACGTCCATGGTCTCCTCGTCGGTGTAGCGCAGGCCGTCCACAAAGCGGGAGGGGTGGCCGATTTTTTTCAGCATGTCGGAGATCTCCGGCCCGCCGCCGTGGACCACCACCACCCGGATGCCCACCAGGCTCAGGAGGATGATGTCGCTCATGACGGCCCTGCGCAGGCCGTCGGAGATCATGGCGTTGCCGCCGTACTTCACCACGATGGTCTTGCCGGTGAATTTTTGAATATAGGGCAGGGCCTCCACCAGGGTCTTGGCCTGCTGCGCGTGGGATGACATAGCGCTCACTCCTTTTGATGGGGCGGGGCCGCCTGAGCGGACCTCAGGTGCGGTAATCCCCGTTGATCTTGATATAGTCGTAGGTGATGTCGCAGCCCCAGCAGGTGCAGCTTCCATCCCCCTCGCCCATGGCGATGCGGATCTCCACATCGTGCTCCGTCAAAATCCGTTTGGCCAGGTCCTCGTCAAAGTCCAGACCCCGGCCCCGGCGGCACACAGCGATCTCCCCCGCCGCGCTGGCAAAGGACACGTCCACGGCCTCGGGGTCGAAGTCCTCCCCGGAGTAGCCCATGGCGCACAGCACCCGACCCCAGTTGGCGTCGGCGCCGAAGATGGCGGCCTTGGTCAGGGTGGAGGAGACGACGGACTTGGCCACCGTCTCGGCGCCCGCCTCGCTCCCGGCCCCCGTCACCGTGCAGGTGATGAGGTGCTTGGCCCCCTCGCCGTCGGCGGCCATCTGCTGGGCCAGGCGGATGCACAGGGCCTTCAGCGCCGAGACAAAGGCCGCGTAGTCCTCCCCCTTGGCGGTGATGGCCGGGTTGCCCGCCAGGCCGTTGGCCAGGACGATGCAGCTGTCGTTGGTGGAGGTGTCTCCGTCCACGCTGATGCGGTTGAAGCTGACGTTCACCGTCTCCAGCAGGGCGGCCCGGATCATCTCCGGGGAGATGGCGCAGTCGGTGGTGAGGAAGCAGAGCATGGTGCCCATGTTGGGGTGAATCATGCCGCTGCCCTTGGCGATGCCCCCCAGGCGGACGGTCTTCCCCCCCACCACGGTCTCCACCGCCGCCTCCTTCTTCTCGGTGTCGGTGGTCATGATGGCGTGGGCCGCCGCGTCGCTGGCCGCCTCGGAGCGCTCCAGGGCGGCGTGCAGCGCCGGCACACCCGCCTCGATGACGCCCACGTTGAGGGTCTGGCCGATGACGCCGGTGGAGGACACCAGCACGTCCTCCCCCCGGCAGCCGATGGCGGCGGCCGCCGCCGCGCACATGCGGACGGCGTTCTCCTCCCCCTGGGGGGCGCAGGCGTTGGCGTTGCCGCTGTTGGCGATGATGGCCCGGGCCCTCCCGTCGGCCAGGTGCTTTTTGTCCACGTGGATGGGGGCGGCCTTCACCACGTTTTTGGTGAACACCGCCGCCGCCGCGCAGTCCACGTCGGAGACGATGAGGGCCACGTCCTTTTTCCAGGCCGCGTGGGTCTTGACCCCCACATGGATGCCGGCGGCCCGGAAGCCCTGGGCGGCGCAGACGCCGCCTGCAATAAAGTTCAGCATAAGAGTACCTCGCTGTCTCAATTCAGAATTGGAAGGCGGGCGGCCCCGGTCTCCAGCCCCGGGCGCCCCGCTTTCCTACACGCTCAGGCCGGTCAGCTCTGGAAGGCCCAGCATCAGGTTCATGTTCTGGACGGCGGCGCCGGAGGCGCCCTTGCCCAGATTGTCGAACAGGGCGGTGACGGTGGTATGGGTCTCGCCGCCGCAGACCACCAGGGTCAGGGTGTCCTTCCCCGCCAGGGTGTTGGCGGCCAGCATGGGCGTCTCCCCGCCGAAGGGGGCCACCCGCACCAGCGCCTGGCCCCGGTAGTGCTCGCACAGCGCCTCCCAGACGTCCCGGGCGGCGGCGCCGCCGGAGAGCAGGGCGTTGTGCAGAGAGACGGTGGTGGCCATGCCCTGGTAGTAGTCGTCCACCACCGGGGAGAACGCCGGGGGCCGGGTCAGGCCGCAGACCTTCTGCATCTCCGGCAGGTGCTTGTGCCGCTGGTCCAGGCCGTAGATGCGGGGGCTGGACAGCGCCTCGTCTCTCTCCCCCTCGTACTGGGCAATCATCTTCTTGCCGCCGCCGGAGTAGCCGGTGAGGGAGAAGCACACCAGGGGGTAGTCCGCGGGGAGCAGCCCCGCGGACACCAGGGGGTAGACGCCGGAGATGAAACCCGTGGCATGGCAGCCGGGGTTGGCCACCCGATGGCTTTCCGCAATGGCCCGGCGGTGGCGGGGGGACAGCTCCGCAAAGCCGTACTCCCATCCCGGGGCGGTGCGGTGGGCCGTGGAGGCGTCGATGATGCGGGTGGCCGGGTTCCCCACCAGGGCCGCCGCCTCCCGGGCGGCATCGTCCGGCAGGCACAAAAACACGATGTCCGCCCCGTCCATCAGCCGCTTCCGCTCCCGGGGGTCCTTCCGCTTCTCCTCGTCGATGACCAGCAGCTCCAGATCGTCCCGCCCCGCCAGGCGGTCGTAGATTTGCAGGCCGGTGGTGCCCTCCCGGCCGTCGATATACACCTTGGGTTTGCTCATCTTATGTCCCCTCTCTCACCGGAAATTCCACGAAGGCCAGTCCCGCGCTCTCGTTGTACAGCACGGTGAAGTCCAGCGCCGCCGGGTCCCGGTACTCCTCGGCCCATCCGGCGTGAAAGTCCTCCGGCAGCTCCGCCTCCGCCGCGCCGGGCAGGCACAGCAGCAGCGTTTCCGCCCCCTCCAGGCCGTAGGACTCGGCGGCGATGTACCGCACGCCGTCCGCGTAGGAGACCGCCGGGGCCTCCTCCCGCTCCTGGGCCTCCACAGCCACGGAGTAGGTGTGCTCGCTCACCTGCCGGGGCGAGCCGAGTTTTCCGCTGAAGGCACAGGTATACACGGTCCCGTTGGGAAAGTCCTCCCCCGTAACGCCCATGTCCGAATCGTGGTACACGCCGGAGAAGGCGCCGTCCTCCGCCACCGTCAGCTCCATGGACCAGCCGCCTGCGCCGCTGGCCAGCAGGAGGGTGTCCGGCAGGGAGGCAAAGAGCGCCTCCGGGGAGACCGGCTCTTCACCGGGCGCCGGATCCTTTTCGGTTGCCGGCTCCTCTTGGGACGCCGGGTTCTCCTCTGTGGGAGCGTCCTCCATAGCCGCCGGGGGCGGCGCGGCGCAGCCCGCCGCCAGCAGCAGCCACGCCAGGGCCGCCAGAATGCCTTTCTTCATGCGCCTCTCCTCACTGCCAGGCGGTCCGCTCCGCCACAAACTGCTCCACGGCCTCCATCTGCCGGGTGGTCTCGCCGACGGCGGGGCCGCCGTGGCTCCGCCGCAGGGCCATGCAGTTCTCCAGGTTCAGCGCGTCGTAGACGTCCGCCTCAAACAGGGGCGACACGGCCCGCAGCTCCTCCAGGGTCAGCTCCTCCAGGGTCTTGCCCTGGGCGGTGCAGGCGGACACCAGGCGGCCCACGGCGGTGTAGGCGTCCCGGAAGGGCATCCCCTTTTTCGTCAGGTAGTCGGCGCAGTCGGTGGCGTTGATGAAGCCCTTCCCCGCCGCAGCGCGCATGTTGTCCGTGCGGACGGTCATGGTGTCCAGCATGGCGGTGAACACCGGCAGGCACATCTCCACGGTGTCGATGGCGTCGAACACCGGCTCCTTGTCCTCCTGCATGTCCTTGTTGTAGGCCAGGGGCAGGCCCTTCATGGTGGTCAGCAGGCTCATCAGATCGCCGTAGACCCGGCCGGTCTTGCCCCGGACCAGCTCCGCCACGTCCGGATTTTTCTTCTGGGGCATGATGGACGAGCCGGTGGCGTAGGCGTCGTCCAGCTCGATGAACTTGAACTCCCAGCTGCACCAGAGGATGATCTCCTCGGAAAAGCGGCTGAGGTGCATCATCAAAATGGACAGGGCGCTCATCAGCTCCAGGGCGTAGTCCCGGTCGGACACGCCGTCCAGGGAGTTGGACATGGGGCCGTCAAAGCCCAGGGCGGCGGCGGTGGCGAAGCGGTCGATGGGGTAGGTGGTGCCCGCCAGGGCGCCGGAGCCCAGCGGGCACTCGTTGAGCCGCCTGCCGCAGTCCTCCAGCCGGGTGACGTCCCGGCGGAACTGGGCGGCGTAGGCCATCAGGTGCTGGGCGAAGGAGATGGGCTGGGCCCGCTGGAGGTGGGTGTAGCCCGGCATGACGGCGGTCTGGTACTTCCTGCCCTGGCGGCACAGCACCGCCAGCAGCTCCAGCAGCTGCCCCGTGAGAACGGGAATCTGCCTCCGGACGTACATGCGGAAGTCCAGGGCCACCTGGTCGTTCCGGGACCGGGCGGTGTGGAGGCGCTTGCCGGCGTCCCCAATGCGGGCGGTGAGGAGGGCCTCCACATTCATGTGGATGTCCTCGTTCTCGGCGGTAAAGGCCACCTTCCCCGCCTCGATGTCCTCCAGAATCTCCCGGAGGCCCCGGGTGATGGCCGCCGCGTCCTCCCGGGAGATGATGCCGCAGTCCGCCAGCATGGCGGCGTGGGCCAGGGAGCCGGTGATGTCCTCCCGGTACAGCCGCTGGTCGAACTGGATGGAGGCGTTGAAGTCGTTCACCAGGTCATCGGTCTCCTTTTGAAACCGTCCGCCCCATAATTTCATAGTCGTGTATCCTTTCACCGCAGACGCGGGGCGAAGAAATTCTCCGTCCCGCACCGCGTTTTTCTTTTCAAATGTGCCCCAGGGGCAGTCCCCGGCGCGCCCGCCCCCGGCAGAAGGGGCGGAGGGTCTCTCAGAGCTTTCCCTGCTCCCGCAGCGCCAGCACCGTGTCCGGCAGGCCCCACAGGTTGATGAAGCCGGTGGCGTTGGTCTGGTCGTAGCTGCTCTCGTTGAAGGTCACCAGCTCCTCGGAGTACAGCGACTCGGGAGAGGTGATGGCGGCGGTGATCATGTTGCCCTTGTAGAGCTTCAGCTTCACGCTGCCGGTGACATGGACCTGGGTGGCGTCGGCAAAGGCGCTGAGGGCCTCCCGCAGGGGGGTGAACCACTTGCCGTTGTACACCAGGTCCGCGAAGTCCACCGCCAGCTTGCTCTTCATGTGGGCGGTATCCTTGTCCACGGTGAGCATCTCCAGGCACTGGTGGGCCTTGTAGAGGATGGTGCCGCCGGGGGTCTCGTACACGCCCCGGTCCTTCATGCCCACCAGCCGGTTTTCCACGATGTCCAGCAGGCCGATGCCGTTCTCGCCGCCCAGGCGGTTCAGCTTGCGGATGATGTCGCTGGCCTTCATCTTCTCGCCGTCTACGGCCACGGGCACGCCCTTTTCAAAGTCGATGGTGACGTAGGTGGGGACGTCGGGGGCGGTGATGGGGGAGACGCCCATCTCCAAAAAGCCGGGCTTCTCATACAGGGGCTCGTTGGCGGGGTCCTCCAGATCCAGTCCCTCGTGGCTCAGGTGCCACAGGTTCTTGTCCTTGGAGTAGTTGGTCTCCCGGGAGATCTTCAGCGGCACGTTGTGGGATTCGGCGTAGTCGATCTCCTCGTCCCGGCCCTTGATGTCCCACTCCCGCCACGGGGCGATGATGGTCATGTCCGGGGCGAAGCGCTTGATGGCCAGCTCGAAGCGGACCTGGTCGTTGCCCTTGCCGGTGCAGCCGTGGCAGATGGCGTCGGCCCCCTCGGCCTTGGCGATCTCCACCAGCTTTTTGCCGATGATGGGCCGGGCAAAGGCAGTGCCCAGCAGGTACTGCTCGTAGGTTGCGCCCATCTTTAGGGAGGGGAGGATCACCTCGTCCACCATCTCGTCGGTGAGGTCCGCGATGTACAGCTTGCTGGCGCCGGTTTTGAGGGCCTTCTCCTCCAGCCCGTCCAGCTCGTCATTCTGCCCCACGTCGCCGGCCACGGCGATGATCTCGGGGTTGTTGTAGTTCTCCTTCAGCCAGGGGATGATGATGGAGGTATCCAGGCCACCGGAATAGGCCAGCACGATCTTCTTGATGTCTTTCTTATCCTTCTTCATGATGGAAGCTCCTCCCGTGTTGTTTGGATGATGTTTGGATTATACGCCCTAACTGAATATTTATGCAAGTGTCATGTTGCACAACATTTCCGGGTTCCTTTCAACGCTTTTGCTCATTTTGCCAATATCTTCCTCCGCCACATCTCCCTGCGGCGGCCTTGACCTGCACGGGGCGGGGACTGGGGGCCGCCGGATGGATGCAAGTGTGTATATATTCACCAAATGTGCATAGTTTTCCGGTTTCCCGCAGCTTCTCTCCTCGCTCCGCTCCCCGGCGCCGCCGAAAAACGCCACGCCCCGGCGCATCATGCGCCGGGGCGTGGCGTTGCAAAGCCATAGCGGTGCTATTCGGCCGTCACGCTCTCCGCCATGCGGAGCAGGGTGTCCCGGTCCAGCGCCCCCCGGAGGCGGAAGGTGACGCCGTCCTCCGTCCACACCAGGACAGCCGTCTGGTCCGCGTCCGCCAGGCGGTAGGTCTCCCCCTCCGCCCCGCTGCCCACGGTGACGGTGACGCCCCCGGCGTCCTCTGCCGCTGGGGCCCAGTACCGCCCCTGGACGCCCCGCACCGTCACGGCCTCCGCCTCCCCCGGCGGCACCGCCAGGGGCCCGGCCCCCGCCGAAGCATAGAGCCAGGAACACACGGTGCCGTCCGCCGCCGTGAACTGCTCCTCCACCGCCTCCCGGAGGACGGAACGGCCATAGGGCTCCCCGGCCCCCTCCGGCAGCCAGCCCAGGCGGTACGCCGGCAGCGGCTCCGCCGCCGTCTCCGCGACGCCCTCCGCGATCTCCTCCAGCGCCGGCCGGTCCAGCGGTCCCTGGAGCTGGAACAGGACGCCGTCCGCCCCCTCCCAGACCAGCAGGTTTCCGGCCTTGTCCCGGTAGAAGTCGGCGGGCCGGCCGTTCACCGCGGCGGCCTCCCAGGCGTCCTCCGCGTCGCAGGAGAGGGTGGCCCCCACGCTGCCGCCGGACCAGCAGTGAAAGGTCAGGCGCTCCTCCCCGTTCCGGTAGTACCAGGTCACGGCGCCGCCCGGCCCCGGCGTGCCGAGGCTGTACAGCCGCCACCCTTCCGGCAATGCACTGGGCCGCCACCGGGGCGGCTCGGCGGAGGGCGCCGCCTCCGCCGTGGGGGAATAGTGAATACTCGGACCGGTAAGCTCCCGCAGCCAACCCAGCACCGCCGCCCGGACCGTGGGGCTTACGGCCATGGCCGCCCCCAAGGCCACCGCGCAGGCCAGCGCCGCGCAGGCGGCGCTTTGCACCGCCCGCCGCCAGAGGGGCCTGGCCCGCTTTTTCGCCCAGCGGAAGGGGTCCGCCAGCAGCCGGGCCCGGCGGCGCAGATACCGGGGAGAGAACTCCGGCTCCCCCGCCGGGACGGCGGCATAGTCCGCCAGATTTGCCTCCATCAGCGCCCGCCGCAGCAGCGCCTCCCGCTCATCCACAGGACTTCCCCCCTCTCTCCAGCGCCTCCGCCAGCAGGGCGCGCCCCCGGAGCACCCGGGTGGCCACCGTGGACTCATTGAGGCCCAGCCGCCGGGCGATCTCCCGGTTGGTCCGCTCCTCCACGCATTTCAGCTCCAATACCCGGCGGTAGCCCTCCGGCAGCGCCCGGATCAGCGCCACCAGATAGCGGTACCCAGCCTCTCCCATCTCGGGGGCGGGCGGGTCCCAGCCCTCCGGCAGGCGAACCGTCCGCCGCTCCTGGCGCAGCAGGTCCAGCGCCGCGTTTTTCACTACCGTCACCGCGTAACCCCCGGCCTCCTCCCGGGGCAGGGCCGCCACCCGCTTCCAGTGCCGCAGCAGCTGAAACCAGGTCTGCTGCACCGCGTCCTCCGCCTGGGTGGGATTTCCCAGTATGCGGAGCGCCACGGCGTAGAGCTTTTTCTCCCAGGCGTCATGAAGCCGCAGAAACCGCACCCGGTCCTCCTCCGTCTCCAGCATGGCAAGATACATCGCCAGCAAAGCCTTCGCCTCCTCTGTGTCAAAATCCGTCTCTCTGCTTTTACAACGGCGGAGGGCAGAAAAGTATCCCGCCCCCGCGAAATAAATCGCAGGGGCGGGATACCGCCGTCAAACCATCTTCTCCGGCCGCACGGTCTCGTCAAACTCCTCCGCCGTCAAAAGTCCCAGGGCCAGCACCGCCTCTTTTAGGGTGGTGCCCTCTTGAAGGGCCTTTTTGGCGCAGGCCGCCGCCGCCTCATAGCCGATTTTGGGCGTCAGGCAGGTGACCAGCATCAGGGAGTTGCGGAGGTTCTCCTCCATCCGCTCCGCGTCGGGGGTGATCCCCTCCACGCAGTGGACCCGGAAGGACTCGCACACATCCGCCAGCAGCCGGGCGGACTGGAGGAAGTTGTAGGCGGACACCGGCAAAAACACGTTCAGTTGGAAGTTCCCCTGGCTGGCGGCGATGCCCACGGCGGCGTCGTTGCCCAGCACCTGCACCGCCGCCATGGTGACGGCCTCGCACTGGGTGGGGTTCACCTTGCCGGGCATGATGGAGCTGCCGGGCTCGTTTTCCGGGATGTGCAGCTCCCCCATGCCGCAGCGGGGGCCGCTGGCCTCCCAGCGGATGTCGTTGGCGATCTTCATCAGGTTGGCCGCCAGGGCCTTCAGCCCCCCGTGGGCGAAGACCAGGGCATCCTTGCTGGTGAGGGCGTGGAACTTGTTTTCATCGGGCGCAAAGGGCAGGCCCGTCATCTCCGCCAGCGCCCGGCACACCATGGCGTCGTACCCCCGGGGGGCGTTGAGCCCGGTGCCCACGGCGGTGCCGCCGATGGCCAGCCGGCAGAGCTCCGGCAGGGCCAGGCGCAGCATCCGGCAGGGCGCCGCCACCAGCTCCCGCCAGCCGGAGACCTCCTGGGCAAAGCGGAGAGGGGTGGCGTCCTGGAGGTGGGTGCGGCCAATGCGGATCAAATCCGGGTAGGCGGCCTCCAGGCGGGCAAAGGCGGCCTCCAGCCGCTCCGCCGCGGGCAGCACGTCCTTTGCCACGGCGATGGCCGCCGCAATGTGGAGAGCGGAGGGGAAGGTGTCGTTGCTGGACTGGGAGGCGTTCACATGGTCGTTGGGATGGAGGGCCACCCCCCGCTCCGCCGCCAGGTGGGCGATGACCTCATTGACATTCATATTGGTCTGGGTGCCGCTGCCGGTCTGCCACACCACCAGGGGGAACTCCCCGTCCCACTGCCCCGCCCGGATCTCCCGGCAGGCGGCGGACACCGCCTCCGCCTGGGCGGCGGTGAGCTTGCCCACAGAGGCGTTGGCCCGGGCGCAGGCCTCCTTTAAGTACGCAAAGGCGGTGATGATCTCCCGGGGTTGGCGCTCGCCGCCGATCTTGAAGTTCTCCAGGCTCCGCTGGGTCTGGGCGCCCCAGCGGCGGTCCGCCGGGACGGCGATCTCTCCCATGGTGTCGTGTTCCATCCGGGTGTTCATAGCGTTTTCCCCCATCTAAAATTGATGATTTGGGATCATTATACCGGGCGAGTGGGGAAATTACAAGACGGAAGTGACGGTGCGGGGACCCGATGCCGGGGGCGAACGTCCCTCCTCCCGGCCAGACAGGTAAGGCGCTCCTGTCCCCTCCCTCCCCGCTGTGGACCCTCCGCCCCCGCAGCACCAAAACCAGGGCGGCGCCTCCGCAGGAAACCGCCTGCGAAACCGCCGCCCCGGTGGAAACCGATTCTTCTTTACAGTGCCTTCACCGCCGCCTCCAGCCGCGCCATGGCCTGCTCCAGCACGCTTCTGGGGCAGGCGGCGTTCAGCCGCATGAACCCGCTGAGGCTCCGGCCGAAGGACCATCCGTCGTTCAGCCCCAACCCGGCCTTTTGAATCATGAAGTCGTGCAGCGCCTGGTTGCTCAGCCCCAGCCCCCGGCAGTCCAGCCACATGAGATAGGTGGCGTCCGGGGCATAGGTCCTGACGCCGGGGATGTGGGCCTCGCAGTACGCCGTCACATAGTCAAAATTGGCGCTGAGATAGGGCAGAAGCTGCTCCAGCCACTCCTCCCCGCCGGTGAAGGCCGCCTCCATGGCGGTGAGGGAGAAGGCGTTGTTCCGGTGAATGTCCATGCACTGCCAGTAGTGGTCGAAGACCCGCTTCATGTGCGCGTTGGGGAACACCACCGTGCTGGCCTGAAGGCCCGCCAGATTGAAGGTCTTGGTGCCGGAAATACCAGTGACCGCATAGGCCCCGATCTCCGGGGACAGCGACGCCACCGGGGTGTGCTTCTTCCCGTGGAAAATCAGGTCGGAGTGAATCTCGTCGGAGAAGAGCACCACGTGGTGTTTCATGCACAGCTCCGCCATCCGCCGCAGCTCCTCCGGCGTCCAGACAATCCCCAGGGGGTTGTGGGGGCTGCACAGCAAAAACAGGTCCGCCTGGGCCACCTTCTCCTCAAAGTCCGCCCAGTCCACGCTCCACTTGCCGTCCCGCTCCACAAACCGGTTTTCCAGCACATTCCGGTTCCAGGCCTCCGCCATGTCGTAAAACTCCGAGTACACCGGCGTCTGGATCAGCACATTGCCCCCCTCCGGGGTGAACAGCTTCACCATGGCGGAGATGGTCTGCACCACCCCCAGGCTGAAGCTCATGAGCTCCGGGCGGATGTCCCAGCCGTTGCGGCGCTTTTGCCAAGCCCGGATGGCCTCAAAATAGCTCTCCGGCCGGGCGGTGTAGCCCCAGATGCCCTCCTGGGCCCGGGCGGTCAGGGCGTCGATGATGGGTTGGGCGGTGCGGAAGTCCATATCCGCGATCCACAGGGGAATGACGTCCTCCGTGCCGAATTTCTTCTTCCGCTCGTCGTACTTGGCGGCGTGGTTTTGGGACCGGTCGATCACCTGGTCAAAATCATATCGCATGGAAATCTCGCTCCTCTTCGTCTTGGGATAGTCCCATCATGGCGGCTGCCGGGCCGTTTGTCAAGCCGCAAAAGCGTACAAAAGAGGGCCCGGCGCCGTTGGCGCCGGGCCTTGGGCTCACCGGTCGGAATGGGTCCAGGAATCCGGGATATTATAAGGACGGTAGGCGGAGGTCAGCACCTTTTCAAAGATGGGGGCCTCCGGGTCCTCGATGCGCTTGAGGATCTGCTCTCCGGCGGCCTCCCCCAGGTCCTCCACCGGCTGCACGATGCAGTCCATCTGGTTGGCGTATAGCTGGTAGAAATTGGAGTCGTAGTCCACAAAGCTCACCAGGTCGATGTCGCTGGATAGCCGGATGCCCTTCTTATGGAGATAGATGATGGTCTCCGAGGCCATCAGCCCCTGGCAGACGATCACCGCGTCGCACTTCTGCTCCAGCAGCTCGTCCAGGCAGGTCCGGGCGCTGTTTTCCATGGAGTCGCCGTAGCGGATCAGCGACTCGTCCTGGGGCAGGCCGCAGTCCACCACCGCCTGCTGGTAGGCGGAGATGCGCTCCTTGGTGGAGGACAGCCGGGGCAGTCCGCCGATGATGCCGATGCGCTGGTCCCCCTTCCCCGCCAGGCGGCAGACGCTGCGGTAGATGGGCTGGAAGTTGGACACGCAGATGGAGGAGTACTTCTTGACCTCAAAGGTCCGGTCCACCAGCACCACCGGAAAGCCCGCGGGAATCAGCTGGTCGAAGCGGCCGAAGTCCTCCATGGTGCTGGCCACCAGCAGCCCGTCCACCAGCCCCGCCGTCAGCAGGCGGATGTTGGTCTCCTCCCGGTCCATGTCCTCCTTGGTATTGGCGATGATCAGATGGTAGCCGTGGCCGGAGAGATAGTTCTCCACCGACTCGATCATGGTGCCGAAAAACTTGTTGGAGATATCCGGCACGATGAAGCCGATGGTCTTCTTCTTCCCGGTGCGGAAGCTGCGGGCGGAGGCGTCGGGGGTGTAGCCCAGCTCTGCGATGGCCTGGTACACCCGCTCCTTGGTCTCGCTGGAGACGTAGCGGGTGTTGTTGATGGTGTGGGAGACGGTGGCGGTGGAGACCCCCGCCAGCCGGGCCACGTCGCTGATGGTCACTTTCATATTTATCCATCCTTTGCGCAAAGGCATTTTCTCTTGCGTAATCAATTAGCAGAGACAGTATATGACACAATCCTACCATCCGTCAAGGGGCATTCCCCCATTTTTGTCATAAAATCTGTGCGGTCCGGCCATTATTTATCAAAAATCTACAATCCCTTTTTTTGAATGTTATCTGAATTGACAGTTGCAAAATCCAATTCCCTGTGATAGGATACACTTGATCTAGAGGATCAAACGTTTGCGCAAACGTTTTTGCTGAGGGGCGTTTTTCCTGCCTCTCACGTATGGAAAGGAGTCTATTTGACTATGAAAACCAAAATCGGCATCAATGGCTTTGGCCGCATCGGCCGTCTCGTGTTCCGCGCCGCCCTCTCCCGGGAGGATGTGGAGGTGGTGGGCCTGAACGACCCCTTCATGAGCCCCGACTATATGGCCTATATGCTGCGCTACGACAGCACCCACGGAAAGTTCCCCGGCGAGGTGTCCTACGAGGACAACGCCCTGATCGTCAACGGCAAGAAGATCGCCGTGTTCACCGAGAAGGAGACCAAGGACATTCCCTGGGCCTCCGTGGGCGCCGACTATATCTGCGAGTGCACCGGCCAGCACCTGACCAAGGAGAAGTGCCAGGGCCACATCGACGCCGGCGCCAAGCACGTGGTGATGGGCGCCCCCTCCAAGGACGACACCCCCATGTTCGTCATGGGCGTCAACAACCAGAAGTACACCTCCGACATGACCTTCGTCTCCAACGCCTCCTGCACCACCAACTGCCTGGCCCCCATCGCCAAGGTGCTGCATGAGAAGTTCGGCATCAAGGACGGCCTGATGACCACCGTCCACTCCGTCACCCCCACCCAGAAGCTGCTGGACGGCGCCTCCATGAAGGACTGGCGCGGCGGCCGGGCGGCCACCGCCAACATCATCCCCTCCTCCACCGGCGCCGCCAAGGCCGTGGGCAAGGTCATCCCCTCCCTGAACGGCAAGCTCACCGGCATGAGCATGCGGGTCCCCACCCTGGACGTGTCCGTGGTGGACCTGACCGTGAACCTGGAGAAGCCCGCCTCCTATGAGGACATCTGCAAGGCCATGAAGGAGGCCTCCGAGGGCGAGCTGAAGGGCGTGCTGGGCTACACCGACGAGCCAGTGGTCTCCTCCGACTTCCTGGGCGACGCCCGCACCTCCATCTTCGACGCCACCGCCGGCCTGGCCCTGACGGACACCTTCGTGAAGGTGGTCTCCTGGTACGACAACGAGTGCGGCTACGCCAACAAGATGGTGGAGCTGATCAGCTATATGGCCTCCGTGGACCACAAGTAAGCGCATCTTTCGAGAAAACCAGCGGCCGCCCTCGGGCGGCCGCTGGTTTTCGTCAACGTGTCCAAATATTAGCCGCACCATAGTTGACATTTTGTGGATTTTATGTTAAATTAAGGATGCAGAACAACCGTGTACCTCTGTGCTGGAGGAAAGGAGGAAAATTTATACAGGGTACACAAAATTCGCTGGGTGAACTCGTCAATTCTTTTTAGGCAGTAGGTGGCAACAGGGGAAATAGAAAGGAAAAGATTATGAAAAAGATCATTGCATGTTGTCTCGTGGTAACAATGATATTTTCCTTAGGCATTTCCGCATCGGCGTTAGGAACATCTGACGTTCAGCCATATTATGAAGAATTCGATTATGTGGATTCCCTTGGCGATACATATAGAGGCGTCTATACCCGTAATAGCGCCTCTGCCGTGGTCACTATTTATGACAGAAACGGAAACTTGGTCTCGAAGGCCGAACAGAAAAACGGCTCTAATCTCATTGTTGAATCCATCAGGGGAGAAGGCATCACAAGGTCCGATGGAATGATTACAAGAGTGATAAACATCCATGATTTGGTAATTCCTACACCTGCGAATGAAGTCGGTGGAAATGTACCCGCATTGTTATCCGATACAATTCCCGGATCGTCTTCTTGGCGGAGTAACGGATATTACAATACGGACTACCTGTACCTTGGAAACCGCCTGAGGGGAGAAGGCTTTTATCGGAACACCGGTAAGTATTCCGAGTATGATCGCGTTTCATATAAATTTGTTCAAGATACGACCATAAGTGCAATTGTTCTTGTGATAAGTGGATTTTATTCTTGGATGACTGCAGCAAAAGTTACACAAGTGCTAAGAGATTTGGGTGTTGGCATGGGGACTGCAGCAATTACAATGAGTTGGAATTTTCACGGTTGTGTCAGGGCCCTTACATTCCAGTTCAAATGCGAGATGGAGTACAATGGAACGGATGTTGTGATGAGTCAGATCGATAGAGATTTGGAATATTTATATGCTTATGATGACATTTCCGGAACGGAAAGTTATATTTTTGACGATTATTCATACAACAGTCCAACCCAGGCAGTGAATATGCGTTGCAGCGAGGTCGTCGGATATGGTGCAAAGGCGTTCAATGTCAAATATATCACACAAACCAATCCTTCGCTGCGGCTTCCGGTCAGTGGTCCGGTATGAAACGGGAGACAAAAAACCGCATCATAGAGACGTCCTATACCATATACAGTATCGGACATACTATTTTTAATATCCTTTGGACATTTTGGATCATCGACACAAAAATACTGTGGTGGCTATGGTGGACGCCCATGCCCGTTTTTCTCGTCATATTTGCAGTCAACCAGGAGGTCAACACCAAAAAAAGGGATACCCCCGAGAAACTGCTGTCCTGCATACGGACTGTGTCATGCGGGCTCGCGCCGCTCGTCCATTCCCCCCGGTTTTGACCCTCCACAAAGGCAATGAAACATCGAAACCGGCGGCCGCCCTCGGGCGGCCGCTCTTTTTCGTCAACGTGTCCAGAAGCGCCCGGAAAGTTTATCCTTTTTTCCAATGGCTTTTGAAGGGGAGTCCCTTTACAATAGAACTATCTGCGGCCAGGCCGCTTTTGAGGAGGAGAGCTTATGAACCGGATCCAGGATATCCGCACCGACTATTTCCGCGTCCCGCTGGAGGGCTGCCTGGTGGACGCGCTCCACGGGACCCACACGCATTTTGAGCTGGTCACCGCCACCGTCACGCTGGAGGACGGCAGCCAGGGCACCGGCTACACCTATACCGGGGGCTTCGGCGGCGGGGCCATCGCCAGGCTGCTGAAGGATGACCTGGCACCCCAGCTCATCGGCCAGGACTTCACCACACCGGAGGAGCTGAACGCCCGGATGAACCGCTGCATCCACTATGTGGCCCGGGGCGGCATCGCCTCCTTCGCCATCTCCGCCCTGGACATCGCCTTCTGGGACGCGAAGCTCCGCCGGGAGCATCTGCCCCTGTGCCGGGCCTTCGGCCAGGAGCCCCGCCCGGTGCGCACCTATTACGGCGGCATCGACCTGGCCTTCTCCGAAAAGGAGCTGCTGGACAGCCTCTCCGCCCAGTTGGAAAACGGCCACACCGGCGTGAAAATCAAGCTGGGCAAGGCCGACGGGCAGGAGGACATCGACCGGGTCCGGGCCGTGCGGAAGCTGGTGGGGAACGACGCGCTGTTCCTGGTGGACGCCAACATGGTCTGGGACGTGGACCAGGCCATCCGGATGGCCCGGCGGCTGGAGGACTTCGGCCTCTTCTGGCTGGAGGAACCCACCAACCCCGACGACTACGAGGGCTACGCCCGCATCGGTCAGGCCACCTCCCTCCCCATCTCCATGGGCGAGAACCTGCACACCGTCTACGAGCATGAGCTGGCCCTCCGGCTGGGCCGTATCTCCTACCCCATCCCCGACTGCTCCAACGTCTGCGGCATCACCGGCTTTGCGGCGGTGGCCAAGCTGGCGGAGGGCTACGGCCTGCCGGTCAGCTCCCACGGGATGCAGGAGCTCCATGCAAACCTGCTGGCGGGACTGCCCAATCCGGGGCTGGTGGAGTTCCACAGCTTCCCCATCTGGGCCTACACTGTGGAGCCGCCGGTGGTCCGGGACGGCTTCATCGCCCCCAGCACCCAGCCGGGCACCGGCGTTTCCTTCGACTGGGAGAAGCTGCGGCCCTACCGGGTGGGCTGACTCCAAAAATCCCCCGTCTGCCGGAGGCAGACGGGGGATGGTTTTTCTCTCAAAAGGCACCGGCCGGAATTCCTCCCATACAAAGCACAACCCCCCATTCGCTCCAGCGACGAATGGGGGGCTCACTTGTTGATTGGATCATTCAATAGTCAATACCTCGTGCTTTCTTGTTTGCCGTTCGAGTGCCAGTGGTACGGGGGATGGTAACTCAGGGTTCTGCCAATCCATGAAACATCGGGACACGCAGACGTCTGCTTGAACGCTCTCGTGCGTCTCATCATAGTGAGGTGTGTTTCGTCTTTGGGATACTTCCGAGGTTACGCAGTCTCGCCTTTCTTCTGGAACTCACGTTGGGACCTTTGATCGCTCAAACCTTGCCATCTTGGGAAACTCGGGAATCTTGAAATTGCTTTGGAATCTCAGGAATCTTGGAATCACAGGATTTTCGGGATGCTTGATCATGGGGTTCTCAACTCGAACGGCGCCGGGAATTCAGGTCTCTCGAGAATCTCTGAGCTTTCCTAGCCCATGGGACTCACTCCTTTCCTGTGACTACAATGTACAACACATCCGGCCATTTGTCAAGCGGTTTTATGCACTTTTCACATTTTCAACAAATGCAAATCGTTTTATTGCAGCAACTCGCACAAAGACGCCCGCCAGGACAGGGAGTCCTCCCAGGCAGCGTCCCGCAGGGCCTCCAGGTTCTCGCCGCTGTGCTCCACCTCGCAGCAAAACCGCCGCAGGGCCTCCTCCAGGCCGCACACCGCCGCCAGGCGCTCCACCGTCAGCACCGCCAGCACGCACAGTTGGGCCCGGCCCAGAAGGTCCCCGTCGTTGACGGCCTTCAGGAGGTGGCGGAAGGCGAAGTACACGGCAATCCGCTCCAGCAGCGCCTCCGGCACCGGCGCCCCGGGCGTCCCCGCCGCCCGGGCCAGCAGGTCCCGCCAGTCCGGCTCCAGGGCCTCCAGGGAGGCGAGAAAGGGCAGCGCGGCGTCCAGCAGCGGCGGGGCG
>NZ_UQXD01000040.1 GCF_900544955.1 uncultured Oscillibacter sp. | reverse complement strand
TGGCGGCGGGGTATCACCTGGCGGTGCTGGCGGCGTTCAAATACACCGGCTTTCTCACCGGCGGCGCCGTGGCGCCGTCCTGGGTGCCCCTGGGGCTCAGCTTTTTCACCTTCCAGCAGCTCTGGCTGCTGAAGGAGGCCTATACCGGCGAGTTCCGGCCGGACCAGGCGGGGGCGCTGCCCCTGTACGCCTTCTTTTTCCCCACCGTCACCTCCGGCCCCATCCTGCGGCCCGGGGCCTTCTTCCCCCAACTGAAAAGGGAGAAGTGCCTGGCGCCGGACGGGACGGACCTGGCCGCCGGGCTGTACGCCATCTGCTGCGGCATGGTGAAAAAGGTGCTGCTGGCGGATCCCCTGGGCGTGGTGGTGAACAACGGCTGGGCGCGGGCGGGGGACCTCTCCGCCCCGGCGGCCTGGCTGGTGATGCTGGCCTATACCTTCCAGCTCTACCTGGACTTCTCCGGCTACTGCGACATCGCCGCCGGCGCCGCCCGGCTGCTGGGGGTGCGCCTGCCGGTGAACTTCGACTCCCCCTACCGCGCCTTGAGCGTGGGGGCGTTCTGGAAGCGGTGGCACATCACCCTCACCACCTTTTTGCGGGAGTGCCTGTACATTCCCCTGGGCGGGAGCCGCCGGGGCCGGGGGCGGACCTACGCCAACATTCTGCTGGTGTTTCTCGCCAGCGGCCTCTGGCACGGCGCCGGATGGACCTTTCTGGTCTGGGGCGGCCTCCACGGCCTGGCCCAGATTCTGGAGCGGGCCTGGGGCGTAGGCCGGGAGCGGTTGCCGGCAGCCCTCCGCTGGGGGCTGACATTCCTGTTCCTCAACGTGGCCTGGGTATTTTTCCGGGCCCCCGACCTCCCGGCCGCCGGGGCGCTGATGTCCGCCGCCGTGTCCGGGGGGCTAGCCCTGCCGGAGGCGTGGCTGCTGGAGGGGCTGCTGTCCGCGGAGCAGACGGCTCTGGCGGCGGCGGCCCCCGCCCTGGCGGAGCCGCTGGCCTGGCTGGCCCTGGGGGGCATCGGCGCCGCGGCCGCCTGGGCGTCGCTGCTGCCGGGGAACACCATCCGGCGGATGGACACCTTCCGCCCCACCCTCTGGCGGGGGGCGGCGCTGGCGGTGCTGGGGAGCTGGTGCGTCCTGTCCTTCTCCGGCATCACCACCTTCATCTACTCCAATTTCTGAGGAGGGCCCCGTGAGACATTCTTACAAACGCTGGGCCTGCGGCCTGCTGGGCGGCATATGCCTGCTGCTGGCGGCGGCGGGGGGGTTCGTCTGGGCGGCGGACCCCTGCCTGTACCTCCGCCTGCCGGAGAGCGGCCGGGCCGTGTTTTTCAACGAGCGGTACCAGAACGCCGGCCTCCTCCGCCACGCCCGGGCGGACACGGTGGTGCTGGGCACCTCCATGGTGGCCAACTACCGGCCCAGCCAGATCGAGGCGGTGTTCGGCGGGCGGGCCGTGAAGCTGACGGTGCCCGACGGCTACATGAGCGAGTTCGACACGGTGCTGGAGGCCGCCTTCCGGGCCCACCCGCCCCAGCGGGTCCTCTTCGGCCTGGACGCCAACATTCTGACCCGGGACGAGAGCGGCCTCACCGGTGCCCTGCCGGAATACCTCTACAACGCCAATCCCCTGGACGACCTGCGGTACTTTTTGAACCGGGATACCCTCTACTACAGCGCCTACGCTCTGCTGGCCCGGCATCAGGGGGGCGGCACCCCCCTGGACGACGCTTTCACCTGGGATGCGGGCATCTGGTGGAACCACATGACCGCCCTGGAGAACTACGACCGGCCAGAGCCGGCGGCGGAGGCCGCGGCGGCGGACGCGTATCTGGAGAACGCCGCCGCCAATCTGGCGGTGCTGTGCCGCTGGCTGGAGGCCCACCCGGATACGGAGTTCTCCATCTTCTTCCCGCCCTACAGCCTGCTCTACTGGGACAAGATGAACCGCCTGGGGGAGACGGACGCGGTGTTTGCCGCCCTGGACCTGGCCTGCCGGACGCTGCTGCCCTATGAGAACGTCCGGCTGTACGGGTTTTTGATGGACGAGGAGATCGTGGGGAACCTGGACTACTACTGCGACTATATCCACTGCTCCGGCGAGGCCGACGGCCTGGTGCTGGAGAAGATCCGGGCGGGGGAGAGCCGCCTGACCCAGGAAAATATGGAGAAGACCCTCGCCAACTGGCGGGAATTTGTGGTACACTATGACTACGACCAGCTGTGGACGGACGAGTACTGGTGGGCGTGGAACATTGCCCACGGCGCCCCCATCGTCTGGCAGCCCGGCGGAGAAGACGGAACGTAATGCCCCAAACGGAGGTTCACGCATATGACAAAACAGGCCAACATTCGCAATTTCAGCATCATCGCCCACATCGACCACGGCAAGTCCACCCTGGCGGACCGGCTGCTGGAGAAGTGCGAGGCGGTGAGCCAGCGGCAGATGGAAAACCAACTGCTGGACAACATGGATTTGGAGCGGGAGCGGGGCATCACCATCAAGGCCCGGGCGGTGAAGCTGGACTACCGGGCCCGGGACGGCCAGCTCTACGAGCTGAACCTCATCGACACCCCGGGCCATGTGGACTTCAACTACGAGGTCTCCCGGTCCCTGGCCGCCTGCGAGGGGGCGGTGCTGGTGGTGGACGCCACCCAGGGGGTGGAGGCCCAGACCCTGGCCAACACCTACCTGGCCATGGAGCACGACCTGGAGATCCTGCCGGTGTTCAACAAGATCGACCTGCCCGCCGCCGACCCGGAGAAGGCCAAGCACGAGGTGGAGGACATCATCGGCCTGCCCGCCATGGACGCGCCGGAGATCTCCGCCAAAATGGGCATCCACATCGACGAGGTGCTGGAGGACGTGGTGCGCAACATCCCCGCCCCCCGGGGAGACGCCGCCGCCCCCCTGAAGGCCCTGATCTTCGACAGCCAGTACGACAGCTACCGGGGCGTCATCGTGTATCTGCGGGTGGTGGAGGGCACCCTGCGCACCGGCCAGACGGTGAAGCTGATGGCCTCCGGCGCCGTCTACCAGGTCATCGAGTGCGGCCACCTCCTGCCTCTGGGCATGGAGCCCTGCGACGCTCTGGAGGCCGGGGAGGTGGGCTACTTCACCGCCAGCATCAAAAACGTCCAGGACACCCGGGTGGGCGACACCGTCACCGACGCCGCCCGGCCCACGGCGAAGAGCCTGCCGGGCTACCGGCCAGTGCAGCCGATGGTCTACTGCGGCATCTACACCGAGGACGGCTCCAAGTACCCGGACCTGCGGGACGCCCTGGAGAAATTGCAGCTCAACGACGCCTCCCTCTCCTTCGAGCCGGAGAGCTCCGCGGCCCTGGGCTTCGGCTTCCGCTGCGGCTTTTTGGGGATGCTCCACATGGAGGTCATTCAGGAGCGGCTGGAGCGGGAGTTCGATCTGGATCTGGTGACCACGCTGCCCTCCGTCATCTACCACGTGTACAAAACCGACGGCACCCAGGTGCTGGTGGACAATCCCCACAACTACCCGGACCCCGCCGTGATCGAGCGGGCGGAGGAGCCCTATGTGAAGGTCTCCATCATCAGCCCCAACGAGTACGTGGGCAACATCATGCCCATGTGCCAGGACCGCCGGGGGGAGTTCAAGGACATGCAGTATCTGGACACCCACCTGGTGGAGCTGCACTATCAGATGCCCCTCAACGAGATCATCTACGACTTTTTCGACACCCTGAAGGCCAATACCAAGGGCTACGCCTCCCTGGACTACGAGCTCTCCGGCTACCGGCCCAGCGAGCTGGTGAAGGTGGATTTGAAGCTCAACGGCGACGGTGTAGACGCCCTGAGCTTCATCGCCCACAAGGACAAGGCCTACGCCCGGGCCCGGCGGCTGTGCGAGAAGCTGAAGGAGAACATCCCCCGCCAGCTCTTCGAGATTCCCGTCCAGGCGGCCATCGGCGGCCGGGTCATCGCCCGGGAGACGGTGAAGGCCATGCGCAAGGACGTGCTGGCCAAGTGCTACGGCGGCGACATCACCCGGAAGAAGAAGCTGCTGGAAAAGCAGAAGGAGGGCAAGAAGAAGATGCGGAGCCTGGGCAGCGTCCAAATTCCCACGGAGGCCTTCCTGGCGGTGCTGAAACTGGACGAGTGAGCTTGCCCGCCATCCCAGGGGTGGCAGCCGGAGGGCGTGTCTCAGCAGAAAACGGCGGGAACCCGGGCGTCGCCCGGGTTCCCGCGCAAAAGACCCCCGGGCCTGATCCGTCAGGCCCGGGGGTCTTTATGTGCAGACGGGCCGAATCGTCATCAGGAGGATGCCCGCCGCACGGTCCAGCCAGCGCCAGGAGACCTCCCGGGGCCCGGCGCCGCCGGGCAGGTCCAAGGAGCAGGAGAAGCGGTAGGTCTCCCGGCCCTCCAGCTGGGAGAGGACCGTCTCCAGCCGGGTGGCCCGCCGGAGGGCGGTGCGCCGGGGGGTGGGGGCCTGGCTCCGCAGGCATTGGGCCGCCAGGGCGCGGTAGGCGGCCTGGGGCGGCAGATCGGGCCCGCGGCCCCAGAGGCGGCAGCATCCGGAGGCGGCGTCCACCGTCAAAACCGCGTCGTAGTCCCGGGCCAGGGCCTCCAGGATGGCGGCGGGCAGGTGGTCCTCCTGGGCGCTGCGGACGGTGCAGAAGGCGGTGAGGCGGCCGGTGGCCGGGTCTTCCAGAAGCTGGATCTCCGTGCGGGCCCAGAGGCTGCGGTCCCGGTCCGTCCAAAAGCGGTGGTCCAGGGTCTGGCAGGTCTGCCCCTGGCGGAAGGCGGAGAGAAGGGCCTCCCGGGAAAAGCAGGTGTGGAAGGCCCGGCGCTCCGCCTCTTCGGGCACATTGTCCCGCAGGTGGCGCAGGCAGGCGTCCGCCGTGTTGCCGAAGAGCACCCGGCTTACGTGGCGGCTGAGGCCCTTGGCATCCAGAATACGGTCCTCCGTCAAGTCCAGCCGGGCCAGGGCCAGCACGCCGGGGGCCAGCTTTTTTTGCCCCGCCTTCAGCTGCTGAAAGCGGGCGTCCAGCGCCTTTTGGGCGGTGACGTCCTCCGCCCGGCCCAGCAGGCGGACCACGTCGCCCCGGCTGCTGAGCTGCCGCAGCCAGGACACCCGGTACCACCGCCAGCCCTGGCTGTCGTAATCCCCCCGGTATTCCAGGGGCTCCGCCGCGGGGCGGGTGGCCGCCCGCTTCACGGCGGCGGCAAAGCGCCGGCGGTCGTCGGGGTGGATGAAGCTGGTCTCGCCGGAGGAGGAGAGGTAGCCCCCCGCCATGCGGAAGGTCCGGTGGCCGGTGGCGTCCCGGGTTTCGATGCGGGCGGTGTCGGCGGCGGGGTCGTAGTCCAGCAGCAGGAGGTGGGGCCGGTCCAGCAGCAGGTCGCAGAGCTGGCGGTGGAACTGGAGCTGGCCCTCCAGCTCCTTGGCGTCGGTGATGTCGAAGCAGGCGGCGTAGATCAGCTCCCCCGCCGCCTCCGGCCGCCAGAGGGCCTCCGCGCGCACCCACACCTGCCCGCCGTCCCGGCGGCAGAGGCGGCAGTCCCGGCGGAGGGAGATGCCACGGGCCCGGGCCTGGGCCGCCGCCGCGGCCAGCTCCTCCCGGTCGTCGGGAAACACCCGCGTCAGGGGGCCGCCGGCGGGCGGGGGCGCGGGGGCGTCCGGGTCCTCCCCCAGCAGCGCCAACAGCCCCCGGCTGATGCGCAGGGGGACCAGGGCACCCTCCGCCGTCCGCCGGAGGAGGCAGTAGCCGCCGGGCAGATGGTCAAACAGGGCGGAGAGCTGGGACTGGGAGTCGTGGAGCTTGTCCAGGGTCTCCCGCAGCCGCAGCTGGCTCTGGCGGCGGTGGTCGATGTCCAGCAGCACGGCGTAGAAGGTGGAGACCCCCTCCCGGGTGTGGAGCAGCTCCGCCCGCACATCCACCCACAGCGCTGGGCCCTCCCGCCGCCGCAGGCGGCACTCGTGGGCGGCGCCCCGCCCATCCCGGACGGCGTCCAGCAGCGATTGCAGCAGGTCCGGGACGTCCTCCGGCTCCACCAGGCGGGTGAAGTCCGGGGCCGCCAGATCCAGCAGCTCCCGGCGGCTCCAGCCGGTGAGGGCGGAGAGAGGCGGGGTGCAGGTGAGCAGCCGCAACCCGCTGCGGCTCAGCTCCAGCACCGCGGCGGGGATGGGCAGGTGGTCCGCCAGCTGGCCGACGGGCACCTCATCGCCGTCCCGGGCGGGGTCCAGCAGGCAGGCCGCCAGGCCGTACATGGGCTGGTAGCAGGTGACGGACAGGGCCCGGCCCAGCACCGTGGTGTAGGAAAAGGAGGCGGCGGAGCCGGAGAAGGCCACGTGCTCCAGGGGCCGTAGGGCCTCCAGCTGCCCGGCGGGGAAGCGGCTGGTGAAGGTCAGGTTCCGCAGCTCCCTGGCGGAGAGGCCCAGCAGCTCCCCGGCGGCGTCGTTGGCGAACCGGCACACCAGATCCACCATCTCCCCCCGGCCGTTGGCCCGGATCTCCGCCAGCAGAAAGGGGATGCGGCTGTGGGAGAAGGGCTTTGTGAACTTGTCCAGATGCTTGGCCACGGCGCCCCCGCCTTTCCAGGAAAAAATCACTTCTATTATATCGCACCGCCGCCCCGGGTGCAACGTCATTCCGCCGCAGGGGGGGAAGGCTCTCCGAAATGCACAAAAAGTAATACCTCTCGGGGGGAAAAGTCTATCCCCCCGGGGTGAGAAATGATTGACTGTTGTGGGAAAAACCGTCATAATAGCTTAAAATAAGGTAAAATTGACGTCATGCGGTCAGATGCGGGAGGAAGCTATGAAGAAGGGCTATTTGGTGTTGCAGGACGGCCGGGTGTTTGAGGGCATCCGGTTCGGAGCGGACGCCGATACCGTGGGAGAACTGGTCTTCACCACCGGTATGTGCGGGTATATCGAGACCTTGACGGACCCCAGCTACGCGGGACAGATCGTCCTGCAGACCTATCCCCTCATCGGAAACTACGGCATCATCCGGGAGGATTTCGAGGGCGCGTGCTGCGTGCGGGGATACGTGGTCCGGGAGTGGTGCGATGCCCCCTCCAATTTCCGCACGGACTGCGACCTGGACGCCTTTTTGAAAGAGCAGGGGGTGCCGGGGCTCTGGGGCGTGGACACCCGGGAGCTGACCCGGATCATCCGGGAGCACGGCGTCATGAACGCCGTGCTCTGCGACCAGGTCCCTGCGGACCTCAAGGCGGTGGAGACCTACGCCGTCACCGGCGTGGTGGAGGCCGTCACCTGCCGGGAGCCCCGGCTCTGCCCGGCGGAGGGGGAGGAGCGCTTCCGCGTCTCCCTCATCGACTACGGCGCCAAGCACAACATCATCCGGGAGCTGCAAAAGCGGGGCTGCGCCGTCACCGTCCTGCCCACCTCCACTCCGGCGGAGGCGGTTCTGGCGGCCCGGCCCGACGGGGTGATGCTCTCCAACGGCCCCGGGGACCCGGCGGAAAACGTCTTCGCCATCCGGCAGATTCAAGAGATGCTTGGCAAGGTGCCCCTCTTCGGCATCTGCCTGGGCCACCAGCTGACGGCCCTGGCGGCGGGGGGCGCCACCTACAAGCTGAAATACGGCCACCGGGGCGTCAACCAGCCCGTCCGGGACCTGAGCGGCCGGCGGACCTATATCACCAGCCAGAACCACGGCTACGCCGTGGACTCCGCCACGGTGAAGCGGGGCACGGTCTCCTTCGCCAACGCCAACGACGGCACCTGTGAGGGCATCGACTATCCGGACCTGAGGGCCTTCACGGTGCAGTTCCATCCCGAGGCCTGCACCGGCCCCAAGGACACGGCCTTCCTCTTCGACCGGTTTGTGGAACTCATGAAAGGGGGTGAGCGGTAATGCCGCTGGACACCAGTATCAAAAAGGTCCTTGTCATCGGCTCCGGCCCCATCGTCATCGGCCAGGCCGCAGAATTCGACTACGCCGGCGCCCAGGCCTGCCGCATCCTCAAGGAGGCCGGCGTCAACGTGGTGCTGTGCAACTCCAACCCTGCCACCATCATGACCGACCAGGCCATGGCGGACGAGATCTACCTGGAGCCCCTCACCGTGGACACCATCAAGCGCATCATCAAAAAGGAGCGGCCCGACAGCGTGCTGGCCAGCCTGGGAGGCCAGACCGGCCTGACGCTGGCCATGCAGTTGGACAAGGAGGGCTTTTTGCAGGAGCAGGGTGTGCGCCTGCTGGGCACCGACGCCAAGGCCATCTCCCGGGCGGAGGACCGGGAGCTGTTCAAGGAGGCCATGGCGGAGATCGGCCAGCCGGTCATCGCCTCCGACATCGCGGAGACGGTGGAGGGAGCCCTGGAGGTGGCGGAGCGCATCGGCTATCCCGTCATCGTCCGTCCCGCCTTCACCCTGGGCGGCGCCGGCGGCGGCGCCGCAGAGACGCCGGCGGAGCTGCAAATCATCGCCCAGACGGGGCTGGACGCCTCCCCCATCACCCAGATTCTGGTGGAAAAGGCCATCTTCGGCTGGAAGGAAATCGAGTTTGAGACCATGCGGGACGGCGTGGGCAACGTCATCGCCGTCTGCTCCATGGAGAATTTGGACCCCGTGGGCGTCCACACCGGCGACTCCATCGTGGTGGCCCCCACCCAGACCCTGGCGGACAAGGAGTTCCAGATGCTCCGCTCCGCCTCCCTGGACATCATCACCCACCTGGGCATCGTGGGCGGCTGCAACTGCCAGCTGGCCCTGAACCCGGACACCTTTGAGTACGCGGTCATTGAGGTGAACCCCCGGGTCAGCCGCTCCTCCGCCCTGGCCAGTAAGGCCACCGGCTACCCCATCGCCAAGATCACCACCAAGATCGCCCTGGGCTACACCCTGGACGAGATCAAAAACGACATCACCGGCAAGACCTGCGCCTGCTTCGAGCCCACGCTGGACTACATCGTGGTGAAGATGCCCAAGTGGCCCTTCGACAAGTTTGCCGACGCCTCCCGGAAGCTGGGCACCCAGATGAAGGCCACCGGCGAGGTCATGTCCATCGCCCCCAGCTTCGAGATGGCGCTGATGAAGGCCGTCCGGGGCGCCGAGGTGGGCATGGACTCCCTGAACCGCAAAAAGGACCCGGAGGACCACGCCCCCATCTGGGAGCGGCTGCGCCGGGTGGACGACCACCGGCTCTTCACCGTGTTTGAGGCGCTGAAATCCGGCGTCTCCATCGGGGAGATCTTCGGCATCACCCGGATCGACCGGTGGTTTTTGGCCAAGCTGAAAAAGATGGCGGACTTCGAGCTGGCCCTGGAGAAGGGGGGGCTGACGGCGGAGCGCTACGAGCAGGGCAAGCGCCTGGGCTATCCCGACGACACGCTGCTGCGCCTCTCCGGCGCCGCGGCGCTGCCGGTGCCCGCCCGGGAGGCCGTCTACAAGATGGTGGACACCTGCGGCGCGGAATTCGACGCCGAGACCCCCTACTTCTACTCCTCCTTCGACCGTTTCTGTGAGTCCCGGACCTTCCCCCGCTCCGGCAAGCCGGTTATCATGGTGCTGGGCTCCGGCCCCATCCGCATCGGCCAGGGCATCGAGTTCGACTACTCCTCCGTCCACTGCGTCTGGACGCTGAAGGAGCTGGGGTACGAGGTGGTCATCGTCAACAACAACCCGGAGACCGTCTCCACCGACTACGACACCGCCGACCGGCTGTACTTCGAGCCGCTGTTCCCCGAGGACGTCATGCACATCATCCGGGTGGAGAAGCCCGTGGGCGTGGTGGTGGCCTTCGGCGGGCAGACCGCCATCAAGCTCACCAAGTTCCTGGACAGCCACGGCATCCCCATCCTGGGCACCTCCGCCGAGTCCATCGACATGGCGGAGGACCGGGAGCGGTTCGACGAGCTGCTGGAGCGCTTCCACATCAAGCGCCCCCGGGGCTGCGGCATCACCGGGATGCAGGGCGCCCTGGACGCCGCCCACGAGCTGGGCTATCCCGTGCTTCTGCGGCCCTCCTACGTCATCGGCGGCCAGAACATGGTCATCGCCCACAACGACGAGGACGTGCGCACCTATATGGAGGTCATCCTCTCCGGCAAGATCGAAAACCCGGTGCTGGTGGACCAGTACCTCATGGGCAAGGAGCTGGAGGTGGACGTCATCTCCGACGGCAAGGACGTGCTGATTCCCGGCGTCATGCAGCACATCGAGCGCACCGGCGTCCACTCCGGCGACTCCATCGCCGTCTATCCCCCCTTCTCCATCGGGGACAAGATGCTGCGGGTCATCGAGGAGTGCTCGGAAAAGCTGGCCCTGAGCCTGGGTACCAAGGGCCTCATCAACATCCAGTACCTCATCTACCAGGGGGAGCTGTACGTCATTGAGGTGAACCCCCGGGCCAGCCGCACCGTGCCTTATATCTCCAAGGTCACCGGCGTGCCCATGGTGGACCTGGCCACCCGGGTCATGGTGGGCCAGCCCCTGAAGTCCCTGGGCTACGGCACGGGCCTCTACAAGCAGCCCCCCTACGTGGCGGTGAAGGTCCCCGTGTTCTCCTTCGAGAAGATCACCGACGCCAACGCCGCCCTCTCTCCGGAGATGAAATCCACCGGCGAGGTGCTGGGCCTGGGCAAGAACATGCAGGAGGCCCTCTTCAAGGGCCTGGTCTCCGCCGGATACAAGGTGGAGCGTGCCCAGCGGGGCGGCGTGCTGATCTCCGTGAACCACCGGGACCAGCCGGAGATTGTCAACATCGCCCGGAAGCTGGACGAGATGGGCTTCAAGCTCTACGCAACCGAGGGCACCGCCAACGAGATCTCCCAGCTGGGCACCGACGTGGAGGTGGTGGGCAAGCTGGGCAAGGACAACCGGGTGTTTCAGATGCTGGAGGAGGGGCTGATCGACTACGTGATCCTCACCGGCTCCACGGAGCCCAGCTATATCCGGGACTTCATTCATCTCAACCACCGCTGTGTCCAGCTGGGGATTCCCTGTCTCACCTCCCTGGACACCGCCAACGCCCTGACGGATATCCTGGCCTCCCGGTACACCCAGCAGAACACGGAGCTCATCGACATCTGCCACCTGCGCACGGAGCGCCAGCGGCTGAAATTCGCCAAGATGCAGACCTGCGGCAACGACTATATCTTCCTGGAGAACTTCCACGGGGAGATCACCTGTCCCGAGTCGCTGTGCGTCACCTTCTGCGACCGGCACTACGGCATCGGCGCCGACGGCATCATCCTCATGGAATCCTCCGACCTCGCCGACGCCCGGATGCGGATGTTCAACAGCGACGGCAGCGAGGGGGCCATGGCGGGCAACGCCCTGCGGTGCATGGGCAAATACCTCTATGACAACGGCATCGTCCGCAAGGAGGAGCTGGCCATCGAGACGGGCAAGGGGATCAAGCAGGTGCGCCTCTACACCACCAACGGCAAGGTCACCTCCGCCTGCGTGGACATGGGCCGGGCCACCCTGGACACCGCGGCGCTGCGGTTCGCCATTCCGGAGCAGACGGTGGTGGACTACCCCGTGCGCATCGGCGGACGGCCTTACAACATCACCTGCGTGGACATGGGCAACCCCCACTGCGTGGTGTTCTGCCCTCGGGTGGACGCGGTGGACGTGGAGTTCATCGGCCCCCGGTTTGAGCACGCCCCCTACTTCCCGGAGCGGATCAACACGGAGTTCATCCGGGTGGTGAATCCCAGCACCATCAAAATGCGGGTCTGGGAGCGGGGCAGCGGCGAGACCCTGGCCTGCGGCACCGGCGCCTGCGCGGCGGTGGTGGCGGCGGTGGCGGGCGGCCTGTGCGCCAAGGGCGGCGATATCACGGTCCGGGTCCGGGGCGGCGATCTGGTGGTGAATTACACCGACGAGAAGATCACCCTCACCGGCGACGCCAAGCTGGTCTACACCGGCGAGGCGGAGTATTAAGCGTTGACACGGGCCGGTGCTCCCTTTGGGGGAGCACCGGCCTTTCGAGAGGAGGCGGAGACGATGGAGCCATCGCGCTGTCAGCGCTCGGAGTCCCTCTGCGCGGCGGCGCTGCTGGCCCTCAGCGGCGGGCTGCTGGACGCCTACACCTACCTCTGCCGGGGCGGGGTCTTCGCCAACGCCCAGACGGGGAACATGGTGCTGCTGGCCATCCGGGCGGCGGAGGGGGACTGGGGGGCCGTTTGGCGCTATCTCGTCCCCATCGCCGCCTTCGCCTGCGGCGTGTGGGTGGCGGAGGCGGTGAAACGCCGCCAGCGGGGCGGCGGCCGGTTCCACTGGCGCCATACGGTGCTGGGAATGGAGATTGCGCTGGTGGCGGCGGTGGCCTGGGTGCCTCTCGGCCCCTGGGACGGGGCGGTGAACGTGGCGGTCTCCTTCGTCTGCGCCCTGCAGGTGGAGGCCTTCCGCAAAGTCCGGGGCCGGGCCTTCGCCTCCACCATGTGCACCGGCAACCTCCGCAGCGGCACGGAGGCGCTGTACCGCTGGGGCGCGGTGGGGGAGCAACAGAGCCTGGGGACCGCCGGGTGCTACTTTGCCGTCATCGCCTGCTTTTTGGCCGGGGCGGCCCTGGGCGGGGTGCTGCTGCCCCGGCTGGGCCAGTGGACGGTGCTGGCGGCGGCGGGACTCCAGGCCGCCGCCTTCCTGTGGATGTGCGGCCAGTAAAAAATTTGCGGCAGCACCTTTTCAGAGGCGGCCTCTTGTGTTATCATTTTCACATATGCGGCCCCGGGCCGGACAACCTGATGAAGTGGGAGAGATTGCAGCTATGAGCACGCCGGACCAGCCCCAGCGATCCTATCCGAAGATCGGAATGCGCAACATCAAAACCGCCATCGCGGCGGCCCTCTGCGCGCTGGTGTACTTCTTTTTGGACCGCAGCCCCGCCTTCGCCTGCATCGGCGCCATTTTCGGTATGGGCAGCGATTTGGAGACCTCCAAGCTCCACGGCGGAAACCGCCTCTTCGGCACCGTCATCGGCGGCCTTCTGGGCATCGCCCTGTTCCGGGTGTACCTGATCTTCTACCCGGAGGGCGGGCGGTCCTTGCTGCTGGTGCCCCTGGTGTTTTTGGGCACGGTGCTGCTGATTCTCCTGTGCCAGATTTTCTGGGTGGGCGGGGTGCAGCCCGGCGGCGTGGTGCTGTGCATCCTGCTGTTCAACACCCCGGTGGACAGCTATGTGAGCTACGCCCTGAACCGCATTTTCGACACCGGCATCGGCGTGGTGGCGGCGCTGTTCGTCAACAGCCTGTTTCCCGGCGGCTTCACCTTCCGCCGGGTGGAGGCCTGCTACCTCCACATGGAGGAGGAGCTGGAGGAGCACCGGCTGGAAAAGGAGCGGGAGCAGGCCGCCCGGGACGGGGAGGAGCAGACCCCCCAGGGGGGACCGGCCTGAGGCGTGCGCCCCGGCGCCCTGCGGAAAACGCCCGAACGAGGAAAACCTTCGTTCGGGCGTTTTTCCATGGGATGGACGCGGCACCCCGCTTGTGGTATGCTGGAGGCGCCGCCCGGACCGGGCGGGGAGAGGGGGGAGAACGGATGAAGCGGTGCATTGACGCCTCTCCATGCAGAGCCTGACCGGATGGCTTGCGGGGAGAGACGAGAGGAATCCGGCTTGCTTTGCATGGAGAGACCCGGGAAAAAACATGTAAAGGAAGATGGAAATGAAGTATACAACGGTTGATTTGCAGACCTGGGAGAGGGGCGGCCTCTTCCAGTACTATATCCGGCAGCTGCGGGTGGTCATGAGCCTGACGGTGGACATCGACGTGGCGCCCCTGGCGGCATACGCGGCGGCGCGCGGCCTGAAGTTCTACCCCGCCATGCTGTGGGCGGTGTCGAAGGTGGTCAATGCCCACGAGGAGTTCCGCTACGGCTGGGACGGCGAGGGGAACCTCATCCGATGGGAGCAGGTCTCCCCCTCCTACACCGACTTTCACCGGGAGGACGGGCGGTTCACCAAGCTGGTGACGGCGTACGACGGGGATTTGCAGACCTTCCACGCTCGATGCATGGCCGACCAGGCGCGGGCCCAGGCCTTCCGCGGCATCCTCCCGGACCCGCCGCCGAACTGTTTCGACGTCTCCTGCCTGCCCTGGGTGCGCTACCGCCACTTTGACCTCCACGTGTTTGACGAGGGGACCTTCCTGGCGCCGGTGGTGACCTGGGGGAAGTACGAGGCGGAGGGGGACCGGCTGATACTGCCGCTGACGATGAACCTGCACCACGCGGTGGCGGACGGCTTCCACCTGTGCCGCTTTTTCAGCGAGGTGCAGGCGCTCATTCAGGCGCTCCCCTGACGCCGGAGGCGCGCAGTACAGGGAAAGAGCCCCCTCCCTCCCGCCTTGGCGGGAGGGAGGGGGCTTCGCCGTTCCCCGGCAAAAGGGGAAATCAGTGGAAGGAGATGGGCGCGGCCAGATTCCGCAGCAGGGCCACCACGCTCCAGCCCGCCACGGTGCTGGAGGCGGAGTAGATGTCCAGCTCCGCCCGCACGCCGCAGGCCTCGGCGGTGATGCGGTGGTCGTCCCCCTGGAAGCCGGGGATGGTGGTGATGCGGACGGCGGTCTGGGCGGGGCCGGTGGTGGTCAGGGCCGCCGCCACGGTGACGTTCACCTGGGTGGGCAGCAGGTCGATGGCCTCCCGGGCGGTGCCGGAGAAGGCCTCGGTCTCCGCCTGCAGCAGCCCCTCGTGGTACAGGGGGGAGTTCTGGAGGGAGGCGGGCCGCTTGCGGGCGTGGACGGCGGCGGTTTCCTCCTGGCCGGCGGCCTGGGCCATCAGGGTGATGGTCTGGAGCACGTCGAACCCGCCAATGGCGCCGCTGGCCACGTGGACCCGGCCGCCGCCAGCGGCGGCGCAGGCGCGGACCTGCTCGTAAAAGGCATCGTCGGCGAAGGCCCCGGCAGAGAGCACCACCAGCTGGATGCCCCGGGACAGCACCGGCAGGGCCAGGTCTCGGAGGGCCTGGACGCTGGCGGCCTCCGCCACAAAGTCCGGGGCCAGGTCCAGCAGCTCCTCCAGGGAGGCGCAGGCCCGGCAGCCCGCCAGGGCGGCGGTCTCCGCTGCGGAGGCGGGGGTGCGGCTGTATACGCCCACCAGGTCGTAGTCCGGCAGCAGGCCGTCCGCCGCGGCCTTTGCGATGATGCGGCCCAGCAGGCCGCCGCCCACCAGGGCCAGTCGTTTCCGTTCGTTCATGGGAGGTCTTCCTTTCCTGTTGGATGGGGACCGGCGCTTAAGGGCCGCCGCGCCCCGATTTTCTCCATCCTACCACAGATGGGCCGGGAATGCCAGAGGAGGACGAAAACGGGCCAAAAAACCAAAAACAGACGGTCCCCCTGCCCGACTTGGGCGGGGGGACCGTCTTGTTTACCGGTTATGCAGGGGGCGGGTCACTCCTTGATCGCGGCCTGGGCGGCAGCCAGGCGGGCGATGGGCACCCGGAAGGGGGAGCAGGACACGTAGTCCAGCCCGGTGCGGTGGCAGAACTCCACGGAGGAGGGGTCGCCGCCGTGCTCGCCGCAGATGCCCAGGTGCAGCTCCGGATTGGTGGAGCGGCCCAGCTTGCAGGCCATGGCCACCAGGCGGCCCACGCCGATCTGGTCCAGCTTGGCGAAGGGATCGCTCTCGTAGATCTTCTTGTCGTAGTAGGCGCCCAGGAACTTGCCGGCGTCGTCCCGGGAGAAGCCGAAGGTCATCTGGGTCAGGTCGTTGGTGCCGAAGGAGAAGAAGTCGGCGGACTTGGCGATCTCGTCGGCGGTGAGGGCGGCCCGGGGGATCTCGATCATGGTGCCCACCAGGTACTTCATGGAGGAGCCGGCGGCGTGGATGATCTCGTCGGCGGTCTTCACCACCACGCTCTTCACGAAGGCCAGCTCCTTCGCCTCGCCCACCAGGGGAATCATGATCTCGGGGACCATCTTCCAGTCGGGATGCCGCTTCTGGACGTTCAGGGCGGCCTTGATGACGGCCCGGGTCTGCATGGCGGCGATCTCCGGATAGGTGACGGCCAGGCGGCAGCCGCGGTGGCCCATCATGGGGTTGAACTCATGGAGGGCGGTGATGCTGTTTTTGATGTCCTGGACGCTCTTGCCCATATCCTTGGCCAGCAGCTCAATGTCCGCCTCCTCGGTGGGGACGAACTCGTGCAGCGGGGGATCCAGGAAGCGGATGGTGACGGGGCAGCCCTCCATGGCCTCGTAAATCCCCTCGAAGTCGGACTGCTGCATGGGCTCCAGCTTGGCGAGGGCCTTCTCCCGCTGCTCCACAGTGTCGGAGCAGATCATCTCCCGGATGGCGGGGATGCGGTCCTCGTTGAAGAACATGTGCTCGGTGCGGCACAGGCCGATGCCCTGGGCGCCGAAGGTCCGGGCCTGGGCGGCGTCGTGGGGGGTGTCGGCGTTGGTGCGGACCTGGAGGCGGCGGAACTTGTCCGCCCAGCCCATGACCCGGCCGAACTCGCCGCCGATGGAGGCGTCCACAGTGGGCACGGCGCCGTCGTAAATCTTGCCGGTGGAGCCGTCCAGGGAGAGCCAGTCGCCCTCCCGGAAGGTCTTGCCGCCCAGGACGAAGCACTTGTTCTCCTCGTCCATTTTGATCTCGGAGCAGCCGGACACGCAGCACTTGCCCATGCCCCGGGCCACCACGGCGGCGTGGGAGGTCATGCCGCCCCGGACGGTGAGGATGCCCTGGGCGGCCTTCATGCCCTCGATGTCCTCGGGAGAGGTCTCCAGGCGCACCAGGACTACCTTCTCGCCCCGCTGGGCCCAGTCCTTGGCCTCCTCGGCGGTGAAGACGATCTTGCCGCAGGCGGCGCCGGGAGAGGCGGCCAGGGCCTGTCCGATGACGGGGGTCTCCTTCAGCACCGCGGCGTCAAACTGGGGGTGGAGCAGGGTGTCCAGGGACCGGGGCTCGATCATGGCCACGGCCTGCTTTTCGGTGATCTGGCCCTCGTCCACCAGGTCGCAGGCAATTTTCAGGGCGGCGGCGGGGGTGCGCTTGCCGTTGCGGGTCTGGAGCATGTAGAGCTTGCCGTTTTCCACGGTGAACTCCATGTCCTGCATGTCGTGGTAGTGGTCCTCCAGCAGCTTGCACACCGTCTCAAACTGGGCGAAGGCCTCGGGGAACTTCTCCGCCATCTGGCTGATGGGCATGGGGGTCCGGACGCCGGCCACCACGTCCTCGCCCTGGGCGTTGGTCAAAAACTCGCCGAAGAGCTTCTTCTCGCCGGTGGCGGGGTTGCGGGTGAAGGCCACGCCGGTGCCGCAGTCGTCGCCCATGTTGCCGAAGGCCATGGACTGGACGTTGACGGCGGTGCCCCAGGAGTAGGGGATGTCGTTGTCCCGGCGGTACACGTTGGCCCGGGGGTTGTCCCAGGAGCGGAACACCGCCTTCACGGCGCCCATCAGCTGCTCCTTGGGGTCGGTGGGGAAGTCCTGGCCGATCTTGGCCCTGTACTCGGCCTTGAAGGCCCCAGCCAGATCCTTCAGGTCCTCGGCGGTCAGGTCCACGTCCTGGGTGACGCCCTTTTTCTCCTTCATCTGGTCGATGAGCTGCTCAAAGTACTTCTTGCCCACCTCCATGACAACGTCGGAGTACATCTGGATGAAGCGGCGGTAGCAGTCCCAGGCCCAGCGGGGGTTGCCGGACTTCTTGGCCAGCACCTCCACCACATCCTCGTTGAGGCCCAGGTTCAAAATGGTGTCCATCATGCCGGGCATGGAGGCCCGGGCGCCGGAGCGGACGGAGACCAGCAGGGGGTTTTCCCGGTCGCCGAACTTCTTGCCGGTGATGGTCTCCATCTTCTCGATGTATGCCATGATCTCGGCGCAGATGCCGTCGTTGATCTTCTGGCCGTCCTCGTAGTACTGGGTGCAGGCCTCGGTGGTGATGGTGAAGCCCTGGGGGACGGGCAGGCCGATGTTGGTCATTTCGGCCAGGTTGGCGCCCTTGCCGCCCAGGAGCTCCCGCATCCCGGCGTTGCCCTCCGTGAACAGATAACAATACTTTTTGCTCATTTTCATTCCTCCGTCTTTTGTCACTGCCAAACAGCAGATAAACGATTAAAACCCTTGGGAAAACGATTGTCTGGAAAGACTATAATATTATAATGGGAACTTTTTTGGAAAACAATGCATAAATAACATAAGAAAGTGAGAGAAAAACCGGCAAATCCGCCAAAAAGCGACGCTATGGTGCCATAGCGCCGCCATTTCGCGGAAAATCGGGGTTATCGCAGGTCCTGGCCCAGGAGGTATTTTTTCAGCGGCACGTATAAAAGCGCCGAGACCAGCAGGGCGATGAGGGTGTTGGGCAGCATGTAGGCGCCGTTGTAGACGATGGAGTAAAAGGAGGGGCTGGTGAAGGTCCAGTTCATGAAGGCGGTGGGCACCAGAATTTTGTAGATGGTGACGCCGCTGAGGTAGTGGACCAAAAACCGCCCGGCGCAGCCCACCACGGTGCCGGCGAAAATGCCCCACTTCTTTCCCTTGAACAGCCCCGCCAGGCCCAGGGGGGTGAAGGCCGCCAGATAGTCCAGCAGCATGGACTGCCAGCCCCAGGCATAGGCTCCGTCGAAGATCAGCTGGAGCAGGCCGAAGGTGAAGCCGGCCATCAGCCCGGGGCGCAGGCCCCAGCGGACGGCAAAGAGCAGAATGGGGAACATGGCGGGGGTGATGGAGCCGCCGTTGGGGGCCTCCGCCAGCTTGAGATAGGCCAGAATCTGGGCCAGGGCCACCATGATGGCGCCCTCGCACAGCATCCGGACCCGGAGATGGGTCTTGCTTGTCATCGGTTTGTCCTCCCAAAAAATAAAGTACCGCAGGCCAGCAAACGGGCTTGCGGTACGGAGAAACGAAGGTCGTTCACTTCCTACGCCGGCATTACCCGGATCAGGTTCGAGGGACCGGAGGCGGCAACATCGCCTCTGCATCTCAGCCGGAACAGCTTCCAGCGCCCCTGTGTTCACTTGTCTTGCGGTCGGCTTTGATTGTAGGGGATTCCCCGCCGTTTGTCAAGGGCGGCGCGGATTCCGGCTTTTCTTTTTGGACGGGGTGTGGTATCATGAAGTATCCTCGGCGCCGCTTTGGCCGGCGCCCAATCCCTCAGGGAAAGGAGCACCCGCCATGAGCCTGTTCGGCCTGCCCGAAACCGACCCCGCCGCCGCCCGCATCCGGGAGGCCGCCACCCGGGGGACGCTGTCCCACGCCCTGCTGTTTACCGGCAGCGGCGACCGGCTGGCCGCCGCCCGGTATGCCGCCGCCGCCCTGGAGTGCACCGGGGAGGACCGGCGCCCCTGCGGCGTCTGCCCCGGCTGCCGCAAGGTGCTGGCGGACATCCACCCCGACGTGGTCACCGTCCGGGACGAGGCCCACAAGAACATCGCCGTGGACGTGGTGCGCCAGATCCGGGCGGACGCCTACATCCGGCCCAACGAGGGGCGGCGGAAGGTGTACCTCTTTCCGGACTGCGCATTGTTGACGGAGCAGGACCAAAACGTGCTGCTGAAAATCGTGGAGGAGGGGCCGCCCTACGCCGCCTTCCTCTTCTGCGCGGAGAACGCCGCCGTGGTGCTGCAAACTCTCCGGTCCCGGTGTGTGGAGCTGAAGCTCCGCCCGGCGGCGGCGGGCGAAGAGGCGGCGCCGGAGGCGGCGGAGGCGCTGTGCCGCTGCCTGGGGCGGAAAAAGCGGGGCGCCGTGTCGGAGCTGGCGGTGCGGCTGGAGAAAAAGCGCATCTCCCGGGAGGAGCTGGCCGCCCTGCTGGAGGGGAGCCGGGCTGCCTTCGCGGCGGCGCTTTTGCTGCTGTACGGACAGCAGCCGGAGGAAAAGCACCGGGAAATTGCGGTATTTCTTGCGAAAAACTTGACAAAAACGCAAATCATGCGCACAATAGAACTGTTACAGAAGTACCGCGGGGAGTGCACCTACAACGTCGGCGCGGGCCACGTGCTGGGCGCCCTGGCGGTGGAATTGGAGGGTATCCTTTGACAGAAGTCATCAGCGTCCGCTTTCGGAGCGGATGTAAAAATTATTATTTCGACCCCAGGGGGGTCCAGGTGAAGATGGGGGACCAGGTGATCGTGGAGACCGCCCAGGGCCCGGAGTTCGCCACCTGCACGGAGGCCAACCACGACGTGGAGGACTCCGCCATCGTCAAGCCCCTGTGCGCCATGCTGCGCATGGCCACAGACAACGACCGCCGCACCGTGGAGTACAACAAGAAGCGGGAGAGCGAGGCCTTCGACACCTGCGAGAAGAAAATCGCGGAGCACGGCCTGGATATGAAGCTGGTGAACGTCTCCGCCAGCTTTGACGGCAACAAGATCATTTTCTACTTCACCGCCGACGGGCGGGTGGACTTCCGGGAGCTGGTGCGGGACCTGGCGTCCGTGTTCCGGGCCCGGATCGAGCTGCGGCAGATCGGCGTCCGGGACGAGGCCAAGATGATCGGCGGCCTGGGTATCTGCGGGCGGCCCTTCTGCTGCTCCCAGTTTTTGGACGGATTTTTGCCCGTCTCCATCAAAATGGCCAAGACCCAGAACCTGAGCCTGAACCCCGCCAAGATCTCCGGCACCTGCGGGCGGCTGATGTGCTGCCTGAAATACGAGCAAAACGCCTATGAGGACGCCGCCAAGCGGATGCCCAAGCCCGAGTCCTTTGTCCAGACCCCCGACGGCCCGGGCAACGTGAAGAGCGTGGACCTGCTGCGGGAGACCATGAAGGTCAGCCTGGACAGCGCCGCCCCCTCGGAGCCCATGAAGTGCTACCACGGCTGCGAGGTCTGCATCCTGCGCAACGGCAAGGGCAGCCGGGAGGGGATTGAGATTCCCGAGCGGCCCGCCCGGTATGTGGAGGAGAAGCCGGAGGAGGAGTTCCTCGCCCCGGTCATCACCGGCACGCCCTTCTACACCGCACCGGAGCTGGAGGACGCCCCCACCCGGGAGAAGATGGGCGTGGAGAGCGGCGAGGGGGGCAAGCCCCGCCGCCGCCACCGGGGCGGGCGCCGCCGCAGCGGCAAGCCCGCCGGGGACCAGCCTCCCCGGCAGGAGCAGTCCCCCCGGCAGGAGGCCAGGGGGCCGGAGGAGAAGAAGTCCCAGGGCGGCAAGCCCCGTCCGCCCAAGCAGCA
>NZ_UQXD01000039.1 GCF_900544955.1 uncultured Oscillibacter sp. | reverse complement strand
CCCGATGAAATTTGCCGAAAACGGGGCGCAGGCATGTTTTCGGCAAGGCTGCGGCCCGCTCCGCGCATCCGCAGAGCGCCGGCAGAACACAGAGTGAGAACAGGGGAAGGCCACGCCGCGGCCCGCTCCGCGCGCCCGCGAAGCGTCTTCTTCGCCTCGCCTGCACATTTGCGGGACGAGAGGAAGGTTCTGCCGCGGACGCGCCGCAGCAGAACAGGATGCCATCTTTTTTGCTGCTCCGGCGGCGAAATACTGTGAGACTTTTCAACAGAAAAATGGCCCGGCGTCCCATGGGACGCCGGGCCATTTCCTAAATTTACAATTCAAGGAGCGGGGAAGCTGTTAGCATACTAGTAACTACTGAAAGAAAAGAGGTTGTTACGATGCTGAATATCCAGATGTACCAGCGGGTCAAGCTCCTGTACGGAAACGGCTCCGTCCGCCAGGTGGGAGAGCTGGTGACCTCCATGGGCGCGAAGAAGGCGTTCCTCGTATGCGACAAGGGGGTGGCGGCCGTTGGAATTGTGGACAAAATCACCGTCAGCCTCCGGGAGGCGGGGGTGGAGTTCTACGTCTTTGACGGCGTGGAGCCGGACCCGCCGGTGGACATGGCGGAGCAGGCGGCGGCGCTGTGCCGGGCGGAGGGGTGCGACTGCACCATCGCCGTGGGCGGCGGCAGCTGCATGGACACCGGCAAGGCGGTGAACCTGCTGCGCTTCAACGACGGCCCCATCCTCCGCTTCATGGATTTCTCCACCCCCATGGCCCTCTCCCCGGGGCTGGTCTGCATTCCCACCACCTCCGGCACCGGCAGCGAGGTCTCCGACGGGCTGGTGATCTCCGCGCCGGACGGCACCAAGTGCCCCATTTTGGCCACCAACGCCATGGCGGATTACGCCGTCATTGACCCGGAGCTGATGGTGGGGATGCCCCCGCAGCTCACCGCCATCACCGGACTGGATACCCTGACCCACGTGGTGGAGTCCTACACCACCAATGCCACCAACGACCTCATCGGCTTCTTCACGGAGAAGGCCATGGACGAGGTGATCCAGTGGCTGCCGGTGGCGGTGCGGGACGGGAAGAACCTGGACGCCCGGGGCCGCATGGCCATCTGCTGCTGTGTGGGCGGCTGGATGCTGGGCTACGGCCACACCCATGCCGGCCACTCCATCAGCCACGTGCTGGGGTCGCTGTTCCACGTGCCCCACGGGGCGGGCTGCGGCTTTGCCATGCCCTATATGCTGGAGTTCAACGCCCCGGCCCTGCCCCAGCGGGTGAAGGTCATCGGCCAAAAGCTGGGCGCCTCCTTCGACGGCACCGAGACGCCGGAGGAGATCGGCGCCAAGGCCCGGGACGCGGCGCTCCACTTTGTCTACGACGTGGTGGGCCTGAAAAAGCCCCGGGAGTTCCCCTACGACGAGAGCCGCCTGGAGGAGGCGGCCCAGGCCGTGGTGGAGGAGATGTTCCAGGCCTTCCAGCCCAGAAAGATGACCCGGGAGGACGCCCTGGCGATTTTGCGGAAGATTTACGCATAAAGAAAAGCACCCCGCGGACATCCAAAGATGTCCGCGGGGTGCTTTTGCAAGGGGAGAGCAGGCTGGCCGCGGAAGGCAAGATCCGCGGCCTGCTTGCTTTGCTAGGGGGGAGAGAGTTGTATGAACCTCACAACTGGACGGACCGGCTGCGGACCTCCAGTCGCTGGTCAATGAGGGTAAAGTGCTCGTCGATGGCGGCGTAGCCGCCGGGGAGGTCCTTGTCCAGGATACACTCCACCATCCGGCGGTGGGCGGCAAAGAGCTTCTCCCGCCGCCGCTCCTCGGACATGATGTCCATGCGCAGGTCCGCGATGAAGCGGTCCATCACGTCGGACAGGGCGTTGAGAATTTCCACAAACAGGGCGTTGCCGGAGGCCCGGGCGATGGTGTAGTGGAGCTTTTTGTCCAGCAGGACGTTCTCCTCCTCGCTTAGGCCCGAGTCCAGCCGGGAGATGATGGCCTGGAGCTCCGCGCAGTCCTGACTGCCGGCCTCCTGCACCGCCAGGGCAAAGGCGTGCTTTTCGATGGCGTAGCGCAGTTGGCTGATCTCCTGAAAGCTCAGCTCCTTCAAGAGAAACATGATGGACATGGTCTCCACCAAAGAGTTTTCAAAGTTGCCCGCGATGAAGTGCCCGGCGCCCTGGGTGCTGACGGTGGTGCCCAGAATTTCCAGGATGCGGAGCGCCTCCCGGACGGAGTTGCGCCCCACGTTCAACTGCTCCGCCAGCGTCCGCTCCGGCGGGAGGCGGGAGCCGATGTGCAGGTGTCCCAGCCGGATTTCCTGCTTGATATAGTCGATGACACGGACGTATGCCCGCTGGGAGTCCAGGGTTTTGTTGTTTTCCTGCATACTTCCTCCATGGGAGATGGACGGGCGGGATGGACCCGCCACCCTGTCAGCTTTTGCGGGCCTTGATCTCCTCAATCATCAGCGGCAGAATCTCCGTGACGTTGCCCACGATGCCCACGTCCGCCACGTCGAAAATGGGGGCGTCCTCATCCTTGTTGATGGCCACGATGTAGCCGGAGCCGGACATGCCGGACACGTGCTGCATGGCACCGGAGATGCCGCAGGCGATATACAGCTTGGGCGCCACGATCTTGCCGGACTGGCCCACCTGGTGGTTCCGGGGCACCCAGCCGTCCTCAATAGCGGGACGGCTGGCGCCCACCACGCCGCCCAGCAGCTCCGCCAGCTGGCGGACCATCTGGAAGTTCTCGGCGCTGCCCATGCCGCGGCCGCCGGCCACGATCACCTCGGCGTCCTCCAGGTTCACGCTCTCACTGAGCTCCTGGACGGCCTCCTTGATGACGGCCCGGAGCGCCGTGTCCTCCACGGTCTCCTCGGTGACGGCAGCGGCGGCGGGGCCGTCCTGCTCGGGCTTGCCGAAGGTGCCGGAGCGGACCGTCACCACGGCCTTCTCCCCGGCGGAGACGGTCTCCTGGAGGGAGCCGCCGTAGATGGAGCGCACCCAGGCGCCCTCTTCGGTGAGGGACATGGCGTCGGAGACGCAGCCGGCGCCCAGCCGGGCGGCCACCCGGGCCGCCAGCTCCTTGCCGTCCCGGGTGGACCCCAGCAGCAGGCAGGAGACGTCGTAGCGCTCACACAGAGCGGTGAGAATGTCGGTGTAGCGGTCGGCCTGGTACTCCCCGGCCGCCACGGTCAGCACCTGGGAGGCGCCGTAGGAGGCGGCGGTGTCCGCCGCGGAGGCGTCGCCGATGAGCACGGCGGCCACAGGCCGGCCGTTCTGAGCGGAGAGCTTGCGGGCGGCGTTCAGCGCCTCCAGGGAGACCTTCACCACCTGGGTGCCGGCGGTCTCCAGATAAACCAAAATAGACTGCTTTTCCATCATCAGTTCCCCCCTCAGATCAGCTTCTGACCGGCCATCATCTCCATGGCGCGGCGAACGGCTTCAGCGGCTTCCTTCTCCTGAATCTTCACGCCGCTTTGACGCTGGGGAGGCGCGGAGATGGCGGTGCGGCGGACCTTGGCGGCCTCCGGACCGAACTTGGCGGCGTCGGCCTCTACGTCGGAGAGGGACAGGGTGGCGATGGGCATCTTCCGGGCGGCCATCTTGCTCTTGATGGAGGGATAGCGGGGCTCGTAGTCCGGCTTCACAATGGTGACCACGCAGGGGCAGGCGGCCTCCACGATGCGGTAGCCCTCCTCGGTCTCCTGCTTGGCGGAAATGCCGCCGTCCTTCGGCTCCAGGGCCAGGACGTTGGTGATGACCGGCAGGCCCAGGGTCTCGGCCAGCTGGGCGCCCACCTGGCCGGAGGAGGCGTCGGTGGATTCGGAGCCGCAGAAAATCACGTCAAAGGGCTGCTCCCCGGCCTTTTTGGAGGCCTGGGCCAGCAGATAGCCGGTGCCCTGGGTGTCGCAGACGGAGGCATCGTCCAGCTTGCAGGCGTGGTCCGCGCCCACGGACAGGCAGCTGCGCAGGGCGGGAACGGTCTCCTCCCCGCCGATGGTCAGCACGGTGACGGAGCCGCCGTGGGCCTCTTTGAAGCGGGCGGCCATCTCCAGGGCATAGGTGTCAAACGCATTGACGACGGGCGCGATGTCATCCAGCTTGGGGGCGCCGTCGGCGCCCAGGGTGACGTTCACAGAGTCGTCCGGCACTTGCTTGATACAGACTAAAAGTTCCATGTCACGTATACTCCTCTTTCACAATGGGTTGCCCGCGGCGGCCGGCCCCGGGCCGGGCGCCGCGGGGGAAAATCAAAACTTGCCGATGACGCTCTTGCCGATGACCATGCGCTGAATCTCGTTGGTGCCCTCGTAAATCTGGAAAATCTTTGCGTCGCGGAGCAGCTTCTCCACGGGGTACTCCCGGCTGTAGCCGTAGCCGCCCAGAATCTGGATGGCCTCCAGGGCGTTCTGCACGGCCACGTCGCCGGCATAGCACTTGGCGATGGCGGACTCCCGGCTGTAGGGCAGGCCGGCGTCCATCAGCTTCAGGGCGTGGGCCACCATCTGGCGGGCGGTCTCCACCCGGATCTCCATGTCGGCCACCTTGAACTGCAGAGCCTGGTTCTTCAGGATGGGCTTGCCGAAGGTAATGCGCTGTTTGCCGTAGGCCACAGCCTCGTCAATGGCCCGCTGGGCGATGCCCACGGCGCCGCAGCCCACCCAGGTGCGGGACATATCCAGGGTCTTCATGGCGATCTTGTAGCCGTCGCCCTCGGCGCCCATCATGGCGGAGGCGGGCACGCGGCAGTCCTCCATGACCACGTCGCAGGTGTTGGAGGTGCGGATGCCCATCTTGTTCTCGTGGTTGCCGGTGGACAGGCCCGGGGTGCCGGCGTCCACCACGAAGGCGGACATGCCCTTCACGCCCTGGGACTTGTCGGTCATGGCGGTCACCACGTAGAAGGAGGCCACGCCGCCGTTGGTGATGAAGCACTTGCGGCCGTTGAGGATGTACTCGTCGCCGTCCCGGACGGCGGTGGTCTTGGAGTTGCCCGCGTCGGAGCCGGCCATGGGCTCGGTGAGGCAGAAGGCGCCGTGGTTGCCCTCCATCAGAAGGTCGCAGCAGTGCTGCTTCTGCTCCTCGCTGCCGCCGATGAGGACGGCCTTCAGCGCCAGGTTGCTGGCGGTGATGGTGGTGACGACGCCGGCATCCGCCTTGGCGAACTCCTCCATGATGGCCGCCACGGTGATCCGCTCCAGGCCCAGGCCGCCGTATTCCTCGGGGACCTCCAGGCCGTTATAGCCCAGCTCCGCCACCTTGGCATAAATCTCGGCGGGCCATTCGCCGGAGACGTCGTACTCCTTGCACTGTTCCTTGATTTCCTTGTCGCAGAATTCGCGGACGCTGTCCAGCAGGTCCTGGTCCTCGGGATTGATCAAATAAGCCATGTTTTTTTCCGCCTTTCTAAATATGTCACGTATCGAATCGCCCTTGGGCTTACAACTTGTAGCAGACCTTGCCGGGGTTGAGAATCAAATTGGGGTCGAACACCTTCTTGATGTTCTCCATCAGGCGCATGTTCACCTCGCCCACGGACTCCGCCAGGAAGGGAACCTTGCCGTGGCCGATGCCGTGCTCGCCGGAGACCTGGCCGCCCAGCTCGGTGGCCTTGATGTACACGGCCTCCATGAACTTCTCCGCCAGGGCCTTGAAGGCGTCCTCCTCCAGGTCGTTGCTGCAGCAGTAGATGTGCAGGTTGCCGTCGCCGGCGTGGCCGAAGCTGCGGACCTTCAGGCCCACAGTGGCCTCCAGGGACTCCACATAGCCCAGGAAGTTGGCGATCTGGGTGACGGGAACCACCACGTCGCACTCGTCCAGGAGCTTGGTGTCGGCCATGATGGCCTCCAGGAAGCTGCTGCGGGCGGCCCAGGCGTCCCGCTTCAGGGCGGGGGTGTCCGCCACCAGCACGTCGATGGCGCCGGCCTCCAGCACCACCTCGGAGGCCTTTTCGATCACGGCGTCCAGCTCATCCATGGACTGGCCGTCAAAGGTCACCAGCAGGTAGGCCTCGGCCTCCACGCCGTCGATCTTCCGGGGGAAGACCTGCTTGCCCACATAGGCCTCGGAGGAAATGACGATGTCCTTGCCCATGAACTCCAGGGCCTGGGGATTCAGGTGGTGCATGAAGAAGGAGGGCACCGTGGCGATGCAGGACTCCATGTCGGGGTAGGGGATGATGAGGCTGATGGTCTCCTTGGGCTGGGGAATGAGCTTGAGGGTCAGCTCGGTGATGATGCCCAGGGTGCCCTCGGAGCCGATCATCAGGTTCAGCAGGCTGTAGCCGGAGCTGGTCTTGGACACGGAGCTGCCCAGCTTGACCACCTCGCCGGTGGGCAGAACCACGGTCATGGCCTTCACGTAATCCCGGGTGCAGCCGTACTTCACCGCCCGCATGCCGCCGGCGTTGGTGGAGACGTTGCCGCCCAGGGTGGCGAACTTCTCGCCGGGATCGGGGGGATACAGGAGGCCCTTGGAGGAGGCGTCCTCCGCCAGGGAGTTCAGCAGCACGCCGGGCTGCACGGTGACGGTGAAGTTCTCCATGTCGTAGGAGAGGATCTTGTTCATCCGGGTGGTCACCAGCAGCACGCCGCCCTGGATGGCCACCGCGCCGCCCACCAGGCCGGTGCCGGCGCCCCGGGGGGTGACGGGGATGCGGTTTTCGTTGCACAGCTTCATCACCGCGGCGATCTCCTCGGTGGAGTTGGCCTCCACCACGGCTTCGGGCACGGCCTTGCCGTAGATGGGCATCTCGTCGTGGGAGTAGTCCTCGTTGATATCGCTGCCGGTGAAGACGCGGCCCGGCGCGATTTCGGACAGCTGGGCGACCAGCTCGGGGGTGAGGGTCTGATAGTTCATGATTGCAGCCTCCTGTTCAGTGTTTCAGTAAGCGGGACAATTGGTCCCACCAATTTCCAAGGCATACTATACCGCATGCGGCGGTCTTTGTCCAGTAAAAATTTTGGCCCATTGGACGGAAAAACAGGCCGTTATCCCGCTAAAAAGTTCAATAAGAGGCTGGGAAAGACGATTACGCACACGGAAAGCAAAAAAACAAGTGCGGAAAAACCGGATTACACAAATTTCGGAGAATTTCACGGGAAATTTCGTGAAAAAAATTACAAAAAAGGGTCCGCGCCCAAAAATGGCGCGGACCCTTGGAAAAAACCTTACTTGTTGGCGGCGAGCCAGTCCTTGGCGGCCTGGTCGGTGTCGCGGATGGCCTGGGCGAACTGGTCCTCGGTGATGGGGTAGGGGGTGTAGTTCCAGTTGGACATGGTGACGCACTTGGCCAGGAGAGTGGGCATGTCGGCCTCGGTGAGCTCCACGTCGGCCATGGTCATGGGCAGGCCCAGGGCGTGGTAGAAGGGGAAGAGGCTGTTGCGGCGCTCGAACTGGCCGTCCAGGGTCAGCAGGACCAGGATGCCCAGGGAGACCACCTCGCCGTGGAGGTGCTTGTGGGCGCCGGGGCAGACGGTGCAGCCGTAGTAGAAGCAGTGGGCCAGGGAGTCGTTGTAGAAGTAGTCCTCGTTGGTGGTCTCCACGGTGAGATTGGAGACCATGCCGGCGGTGATGACGATGGCCAGGGTGACCTGCTGGAGCTCATAGCCGTCCTGGTGGTTGCGGATCTGCTCCATGGCCTTCTCGCCGAAGGTGAGGAAGGCGGGGGTGCAGCAGCGGGCGATGGCGGTGCCCATGAGGGGGGCGTGCTGGATCTTGAAGCTGGCCAGGTCGTTGCGGGCGGCGAACTCGGACTCGAACTCCTTGGCCAGGGAATCGCCGATGCCCGCCCAGACGTACTCGGAGGGGGAGTTGGCGATGATGGTGCTGTTCATGAAGGTATGTACCGCGCAGCGCTTGGGGTAGTAGAGGTCCCGCATGGCGCCGTCGGGATAGTACATGACGCACAGCGTGGTGCACGCGGCGCAGTTGGAGGCCAGGGTGGGGAAGGCGAAGATGGGCTTGTTCAGGTGGCCGGCGGCGCACTTGGCGGTGTCCATGGCGCGGCCGCCGCCGATGCCGAAGATGATGTCGGCGTCCTTCACCTCGGGCATGGCCTCCAGCATGGCGGCGTTCTCATAGGAGGCCTCGCCGCCGAACCAGATGGGCTCGCTCAGTTCCAGGTCGGTGCCGTCCAGCACCTTCTTCAGCTCCGGCACGGCGATGGACATGGCGGTTTTGCCGCCGATCACCGCTACCTTCTTGCCGTAGGGACGGACGATGTCGTAGACTTCGTTGTAGCAGTCGGGGCCGATGCTCCATGCGGGCAGATACAGTGTGCTCATTGTTGAGTTCCTCCTCTAAATTTTCAATCCCATGTGACGGATGGTTGGTTCCCATGCGTGGGGCAATTGGCCCCACCAATTTCCAACACATACTATACGCCAACCAAAGGCCTTTGTCCAGTAAAAGATTTGAGGGGGCACGGGGGAAAACCCGATGGTTCTTCCATCAAAAAGTTGCGAAATGAAAATGGAAAGACGATTACGCAGGGGAGGTTTTTCCCGGCGGGTATGGAAAAAGCCGAAAGAAAATATTTTGAAATTTGCAGCGGGAGGAAAAGCGCCCCCGTGCCATTTCGGTACGGGGGCGCGGTTTTGCGGGGGAGGGCTTACAGCTCCTTCTCCTCGGGCAGGCCGGCTTTGCTCCAGCCGCCGTCGGTGAACAGAGTCTGGCCGGTGATGCCGCTGGCCTCGTCGGAGGCCAGGAAGACGACGCTGTTGCCGATCTCCTCGGGCATCAGCAGCCGCTTCATGGGGATCACCTTCATGATGTTCTCGATGTCGATGATGCCCTCGTTGATGCCCTTTTGAATCATCTCGGTCATGACGTAGCCGGGGGCCACGGCGTTGATGCGGATGTTGAAGCGGGCCCACTCCACGCCCAGGGAGGCCACCAGGCCGTTCACCGCCGCCTTGGAGATGTTGTAGGCGGAGCGCTGGCTGGTGAAGCACTGGGAGTTGCCGGAGGAGATGCACACGATGCTGCCGCCGCCCTGCTTCTGCATGTAGCGGGCCGCGCAGCGAGAGGCCAGGTAATAGGCCCGCATGTTGACGTTGATGACCTTGTCGAACTCCTCCACGGGGAACTCGGTGGCCCACTTGCGAATCTGGATGCCGGCGTTATTCACCAGGATGTCGATGCGGCCGTACTTGGCCACCACATCGTCGATCAGCTTCTCGATGGCGTCGGCGTTGCTCAGGTCCACCATCATGGCCTCGATCTTGCCCAGGGGGCTCAGCTCGGCGATGGCCTGGTCGGCGTCGGCCTGGTTCTTGCCGCCGATGATGATGACGGTGGCGCCCTCCTCCAGGAAGCGCTTGGCAATGCCCTTGCCAATGCCCCGGGTGCCGCCGGTGACGACGGTGATTTTTCCCTGAATACCTCTCATGATGACATGTCCTTTCTGGGGCGGCGGGGACCCGGAATGCGCCGGGCCCCGCCGTCAAGTATATAAAATAATGTAGGGGGTCTTACTTGTTGGCGGCGAGCCAGTCCTTGGCGGCCTGGTCGGTGTCGCGGATGGCCTGGGCGAACTGGTCCTCGGTGATGGGGTAGGGGGTGTAGTTCCAGTTGGACATGGTGACGCACTTGGCCAGGAGAGTGGGCATGTCGGCCTCGGTGAGCTCCACGTCGGCCATGGTCATGGGCAGGCCCAGGGCGTGGTAGAAGGGGAAGAGGCTGTTGCGGCGCTCGAACTGGCCGTCCAGGGTCAGCAGGACCAGGATGCCCAGGGAGACCACCTCGCCGTGGAGGTGCTTGTGGGCGCCGGGGCAGACGGTGCAGCCGTAGTAGAAGCAGTGGGCCAGGGAGTCGTTGTAGAAGTAGTCCTCGTTGGTGGTCTCCACGGTGAGATTGGAGACCATGCCGGCGGTGATGACGATGGCCAGGGTGACCTGCTGGAGCTCATAGCCGTCCTGGTGGTTGCGGATCTGCTCCATGGCCTTCTCGCCGAAGGTGAGGAAGGCGGGGGTGCAGCAGCGGGCGATGGCGGTGCCCATGAGGGGGGCGTGCTGGATCTTGAAGCTGGCCAGGTCGTTGCGGGCGGCGAACTCGGACTCGAACTCCTTGGCCAGGGAATCGCCGATGCCCGCCCAGACGTACTCGGAGGGGGAGTTGGCGATGATGGTGCTGTTCATGAAGGTATGTACCGCGCAGCGCTTGGGGTAGTAGAGGTCCCGCATGGCGCCGTCGGGATAGTACATGACGCACAGCGTGGTGCACGCGGCGCAGTTGGAGGCCAGGGTGGGGAAGGCGAAGATGGGCTTGTTCAGGTGGCCGGCGGCGCACTTGGCGGTGTCCATGGCGCGGCCGCCGCCGATGCCGAAGATGATGTCGGCGTCCTTCACCTCGGGCATGGCCTCCAGCATGGCGGCGTTCTCATAGGAGGCCTCGCCGCCGAACCAGATGGGCTCGCTCAGTTCCAGGTCGGTGCCGTCCAGCACCTTCTTCAGCTCCGGCACGGCGATGGACATGGCGGTTTTGCCGCCGATCACCGCTACCTTCTTGCCGTAGGGACGGACGATGTCGTAGACTTCGTTGTAGCAGTCGGGGCCGATGCTCCATGCGGGCAGATACAGTGTGCTCATTGTTGAGTTCCTCCTCTAAATTTTTACCAGCGCCAGGGAGAAGTGTTTCTGTGGCCGGTGTTGGTTCCAGATGGGCGGCGGAGCGATCACTCCGTGATGATGAGGGCGATCATCTCCACCGGCTCGTCGGTGCGGTTTTCCAGGCCGTGGCCCTCGCCGTAGCCGGTGGCGCCGATGTCCCCGGCCCGGAGGATGACCTCCGTGCCGTTGTCGTTGAAGACGGCCTCGCCCTTGATGATATAGTAAAACTCCGTCTCATGCTCGTGGGTGTGGTAGCCGATGGAGCAGCCGGGGTCCACCACGGTGTGGGTGAACAGGCGGCCGTGGTTGTACAGGCCCTCCTTGTCCGTCAGGTCCTTCACGTGGACAAGGCCCTTGCCCTCCCACACGCGGACGTCCTTCCGGGGGCAGTTTTCAGAAGTGGTATACATGGCGGGGATGCCTCCTTTGTCTCTTTTGCCGCGGCGCCCTTGCACGGGGGGCGGCGAAATGGTAAAATCAGTTTACCTATCGGTTACATGATACCAAAGCGGGGGTGGAAAGTCCAGAACCCGCCGGGAAGAGGAGCGTATATGAAAAGTGCTTGGCTGTTGTTGACAACTCTGCTGCTGGCGGTGTCCCTGGCCGGCTGCGGCCCCTCCGGGGAGGCGCCGGAGGAAGAGGAGGAGGCGCCTCTGGCGCTGGAGACGCTGACGGTGGAGATTCAGCGCCGCGGGCAGGACGCCGGGCAACTGCTGGAGGCGGTGCGCCGCCTGCCGGAGGCGCTGCGGGGGGCCCTGGCGGACCGGGGCGTGGCGGTGGAGCAGGTCCGCCTGACGGTGGGCTCCTCCCACGCCGCCACGGTCCAGGCCCTGGAACAGGGCGGCGTGGATGTGGCCTTTCTCCCGGCGGAGGCCCTGGCGGGGCTGGACCGGTCGGCGCCGGTGGTGCTGGTCTCCGGCCCCCTCTTCCGGGACCAGGGGGAGGAATTGGAAAACTGGAACCGACCGCCGGAGGAGGGGACGTCAGTGCCCGGACGCCGGGCGCTGATCTGCGCCGCCCCCACGGCCTACGGGGAGAATCTGGCGGGGAGGGGGTCCCTCACCTGGGAGGAGGTCTCCCGGGCCCGGTGGGGCGTGCTGGGGAGGGACGCCCTGGAGGGCCGGCGGGCGGTGGACCTCTGGCTGGCGGACCACTTTGAGGGGAGCACCCTGTCGGACCTGCCGGATACGGCGGTGTATGCGGACTTCCCGGCGCTGCTGCGGGCGGCGGCGGAGGGGGAGATCGACCTCTTCCCCATGGCGGCGGACGTCCGGGAGACTTGGGCGGAGGCCTGGACGCTGCCCCCGGAGGAGACGGACGCCCGGGGGGAGGCCGGACTGGGCCGGACGGCCTCCATCTGGGAGGAGACGGCCGTGGTGGGCCTGACGGAGCGGTTTTACGACATGGCGGCGGCGGTGCGGCCGGGGGAGGAGACCCTGGCGGACCCCCGGTTTGCCCAGGCGTTGGCGGAGGCGGTGAACGCCCTGACCGGGGAGGGGGAGGACGCCGCCCTGGCCCGGGCCGCCTTCGGGACGGGGGAGGATGGCGGAGGCCGCTACGCCCCCGCGCCGGAGGATGCCCTGTCGGCGGCAAAGCGGCTGGGGACGCTGCCGGCGTAAACGCTTCGCAAACGTGCCCGCAGGCACGTTTGCGAGGGGGATGCGGCCTGCTGCGCGCACGCGCTGCACGCCTTCGGCGCACCGCTCACACACTTGCAGGTTCTGCCACCTACACGCCGGGGCGGAACAGGATGGGAATTCCATTCGCCGCTCCGGCGAGAAGCGCTGCAAGGCTTTTTGGATAAAAGAAACACGGGGAGCCGCCATAGGCGGCTCCCCGTGTTCAGTCCTGCGCGAACAGGGCGTTGTAGTCCACGCCCAGCACCTCCGCCAGCTTGTCGATCTCAAAGACGGAGGTGGCCCGGTAGCCGGTTTCGATCTGGCCCACCATGACCCGGGTGATGTCGCAGCCCTGGGTTTGCAGGCGGGCGGCCAGGGCATCCTGGGTCAGCCCCTTGGCCTTGCGGTACTGCTTGACCTTGGCCCCGATATTTCGTTCTAAAGGCGTAGATCGCTTCATCACATGCTCCATCTATCCATCATTTTCTTGATGTTACGATAAGCATGTGCTAAACTTGCTTTATGTATAGATCAAAAATGCGGAAGCGAGGGAGAAGGATGTCGGAAGCAAATCGGGAGTCCCCCAGCCCCCAGCCGTACAGCAGGCACCTGCGCGCCATTGCCGCCCTCATCGCCGCCAGGCAGAGCGACGCGGCCTGCCTCCGGGAGCTCAGCCGCTACCTGGAGGCCTGCGGCGTGCCCGTGCCGCCCGAGGGGCCGGAGGACGGCGGATCATGATTGCAAAAGCCGGATACAGGGTGTAAAATCCCTGTATCCGGCTTTTTGAGCCGCCTCACAATTGTGCAAACGGTAGAATTTAGAATGGTAGCGAATTAGCACTTTACTTTGCTAATAAAACTGAGTACAATAGACCCCAAGAGAACCAGGGCCCGCCGGGCCTGGGAGGAGGACACCCCATGGAATTGGATTTGAACATGCTCAGGCCCCAGGAGCGGGTCTCGTTACAGCTTCGGCTGCTGTATGAGCGGGCGGGCTTCCGCCAGTACCACATGGGCCGGTTTGAGGAATACGGCCTGTACCAGGAGAACCGCCGCTTTTTGTCCAGCGAGCAGGTCATCACCTTCACCGACCTGGACGGGCGGCTGATGGCCCTGAAACCGGACGTCACGCTGTCCATCGCCAAAAACGCCCAGGTGGAGGCGGGGGAGTGCGGCCGGTTTTACTATTCGGAAAACGTCTATCGCCCCAGCCAGGAGAGCCACACCTTCCGGGAGATCAGCCAGATGGGCCTGGAGTGCATCGGCGCCGTGGACGACGATGCCACGGCCCAGGCCGTGTCCCTGGCCATCCAGAGCCTGGGCCTCATCGGGGGGGACGCCCTGCTGGAGATCAGCCACATGGGCTTTGTCACCGGCCTGCTGGACGCCGTGGGCGCGCCGGAGGCCGTCCGCCCCCGGCTGCTGACCTGCATCCGGGACAAAAACACCCACGAATTGCAGCGCCTGGCGGCGGAGGCGGGGCTCTCCCGGCAGGGCAGCGACGCCCTGTGCCGCCTGGGCACCCTGGCGGGGGACTGGGAGACGGTGCTGGCCGGGGCGGAGCCGCTGGCCCTCAACGCCGCCATGGGCGGGGCCCTGGCGGAGCTGCGGACGCTGTGCGCCTCCCTGGCGGCGGCGGGCCAGGCGGCGGGGGTGAAGCTGGATCTGTCCCTGGTGAATGACATGGAGTACTACAACGGCCTGGTGCTCCAGGGGTATTTGGCGGGCTGCTCCCGGGCGGTTTTGAAGGGCGGGCGGTACGACCCCCTGGCGGCCCAGTTCCGCCCCGGGGCCAGGGCCATCGGCTTCGCCCTGTACCTGGATGAGCTGGACCGCCCCGCCCCCACCGGGGCGGAGGAGCCGGTGATGCTGAACGTGGCGCTGCCCAAGGGCCGCCTGGGCGACAAGGTGTACAACCTGCTGGCCGGGGTGGGCTACGGCTGCCCGGAGAATTACAACGACACCCGGAAGCTGGTGGTGGAAAACCGGGCGGCGGGCATCCGCTATTTCCTGGTGAAGCCCAGCGACGTGGCCATCTACGTGGAGCACGGCGCGGCGGATATCGGCATTGTGGGCAAGGACATCCTGGCGGAGTCCGGCGCGGACGTGTACGAGCTGCTGGATACGGGCCTGGGCCGGTGCCGCATGTGCGTGGCGGGGCCCAAGGACTTTGTGGATGATCCGGGGCGGACGCTGCGGGTGGCCACCAAGTTTGTGGGCATCGCCAAGGCCTACTACGCCGCCCAGGGCCGGGACATCGACATCATCAAGCTCAATGGGTCCATTGAGCTGGCCCCCATCCTGGGCCTGTCCGACGTGATTGTGGACATTGTGGAGACCGGGACCACCCTGAAGGAGAACGACTTGAAGGTGCTGACGGAGTTCATGCCCATCTCCGCCCGGTTCATCGCCAACCGGGCCAGCTACCAGTTCAAGCGCCGGGAGATTGAGACGCTGCTGGGCAGATTGGCGGAGGTGACGCAGGCATGATTCCCATCTATGAATTGGAGCAATTGGCGCCGGAGGCCCTGCTGAACCGGGACATCCAGGCGGAGGCGGACGTGGACGCCGCGGTGGACGCGGTGCTGGCGGAGGTGCGGACCCGGGGGGACGCGGCCCTCCGGGACTGCACCCGCCGCTTTGACGGCGTGGAGCTGACGGAGCTGGAGGTGCCGCCGGAGGAGGTGGAGGCCGCCTGGGCCTCCCTGGACCCGGAGCTGCGCCGGACACTGGAGCTGGCGGCGGAGAACATCCGCCGCTTCCACGAGCGGCAGGTGCACCGGGACTTCGTGCTGGCGGACCGGCCCGGCGTGGTCATGGGCCAGCGGTACACCCCCATGGAGCGGGTGGGCGTCTGCGTGCCCCGCAGCCCCGCCGCCTTCCCCTCCACCGTGCTGATGAACGTGATTCCCGCCCGGATTGCCGGTGTGCGGGAGATTTTCCTGGTGACGCCGCCGGAGCGGGACGGCTCCGTGGGGGCCGCGGCCCTGGCGGCGGCGAAAATCGCCGGGGCCACCCGGGTGTTCCGGGTGGGCGGCGCCCAGGCGGTGGCCGCCCTGGCCTACGGCACGGAGACCATTCCCCGGGTGGACAAGATAGTGGGCCCCGGCGGCATCTTTGTGGCCACCGCCAAGCGGAAGGTCTTCGGCCGGGTGGCCATCGACATGATCGCCGGGCCCAGTGAGATTTTGGTGCTGGCGGACGGGGCGTCCAACCCCCGGTGGGTGGCGGCGGACCTCCTCAGCCAGGCGGAGCACGACGTGCGCGCTTCCGCCGTCCTGGTGACGGACAGCATGGACCTGGCCCGGGCCGTCCAGGCGGAGGTGGAGGCGCAACTGGCGGACCTGCCCCGGCGGGAGGTGGCCCGGCGGTCCGTGGAGGACAACGGGAAGATCATCGTCACCGGCGATCTCTCCTCTGCGGTGGAGGCGGTGAACCGCATCGCCCCGGAGCACCTGGAGCTATGCGTGGACGACCCCTTCGCCCTGCTGCCCCGGGTGCAGAATGCGGGCAGCATCTTCCTGGGCCGCCATGCGCCGGAGGCCCTGGGGGACTACTTCGCGGGGCCAAACCACACCCTGCCCACCTCCGGCACCGCCCGGTTTTCCAGCCCCCTGGGGGTGGACGACTTCGTGAAGCGGTCCAGCTTCCTCTATTACGACCAGGATGCGTTTGCGCCGGTGGCGCAGCGGGTCGCCGCCCTCGCCCGGGAGGAGGGGCTGGAGGCCCACGCCCGCTCCGCCCTGGTCCGCTGCGAAAAGAGACAGGAGGTAACGCCATGAGCCAGTTCCTTTCCCCCGAGGCCGCCCGCCTGGCCCCCTACACCCCCGGCGAGCAGCCCCAGGACCAGCAGTACATCAAGCTGAACACCAACGAGAGCCCCTTCCCCCCCTCGCCCCGGGCGGTGAAGGCCATCTCCCGGGCGGAGCTGATGAAGCTGAATCTGTACTCCGACCCCGCCTGCGCCCTGCTGGACGAGGCCGTTGCCCGGCGGTACGGCCTGCGGCGGGAGAACGTGGTCAGCGCCAACGGCTCCGACGAAATCCTGGCCTTCGCCTTCCGGGCCTTCTGCGGCCAGGGCAGGCCCGTGGCCTTCGCCGACATCACCTACGGTTTCTATCAGGCCCAGGCGGCCCTGTTCGGCCTGGAGGCCGCGGTGATCCCCCTGCGGGAGGACTTCACCCTGTGCGTGGAGGACTATCTGGACTTCCCCGGCACCGTGGTCATCGCCAACCCCAACGCCCCCACCGGCATGGCCGTGCCCCGGGCGGATATCCAGCGGCTGGTGGAGGCGCGGGCGGACCGGGTGGTGATCGTGGACGAGGCGTATGTGGACTTCGGCGGCGAGAGCTGCGTGCCCATGATCTTCCGCTACGACAATCTGCTGGTCACCCAGACGATGTCCAAGAGCCGGTCCCTGGCCGGCGGCCGGGTGGGATTCGCCCTGGGCAGCGAGGCGCTGATTGCCGGGCTGAACCGGGTGAAGTACAGCTTCAACCCCTACAACGTCAACCGCCTCTCCATGGCGGCGGGCGCCGCCGCCATGGAGGACGAGGCCTATTTCCAGGCCTGCTGCGCCGCCGTGTGCCGGACCCGGGAATGGACCGCGGCGGAGCTGGAGACCCTGGGCTTCACGGTGCTGCCCTCCCGGGCCAACTTCCTCTTCGCCCGGTGCGGACAGCTCTCCGGCGGGGAGCTGTACCGAAAGCTGAAGGAAAACGGCATCCTGGTGCGCTGGTTCGACCAGCCCCGCATCCGGGACTATGTCCGCATCACCATTGGTTCCATGGAGCAGATGGAGGCCCTGATCGATCAGTTGGGCCGGCTGCTGGAAGTGCTGTAAAGGAGGCTGTCCATGCGAAACGCAACCATCCGCCGGCAGACCCGGGAGACGGACATCGCCCTGTCCCTGGACCTGGACGGCACCGGCAAGGCCGACATCCGCACCGGCTGCGGCTTTTTGGACCACATGCTGGAACTCTTCGCCCGCCACGGCGATTTTGACCTGACGGTGACGTGCCGGGGGGACACCCAGGTGGACGGCCACCACACCGTGGAGGACGTGGGCATCTGCCTGGGGCAGGCCTTCGCCCAGGCCCTGGGGGACAAGCGGGGCATCACCCGCTACGGCCAGTTCCTCCTGCCCATGGACGAGACGCTGGTGCTGTGTGCCTGCGACCTCAGCGGCCGGGACTATCTGGGCTGGGCGGTGGACCTGCCCAGTCCCCGGGTGGGGTCCTTCGACACGGAGCTGGGGAAGGAGTTCTGGCTGGCCTTTGTGCGCAATTGCCCCGCCTCCGTCCACATCCGGGAGCTGGCGGGGGAGAACACCCACCACATTCTGGAGGCGGTGTTCAAGGGCATGGGCCGGACGCTGAAGGCCGCCGCGGCCCTGGATGAAAAGCACCTGGGCGACATCCCCAGCACCAAGGGCACACTGTGAGGGCGGCCGGTATGATTGCAATTGTGGATTACGGCGTGGGCAACCTCTTCTCCCTGTCCTCCAGCCTGAGGGCCCTGGGCCTGGAGACGGAGATCACCCGCCGGGCGAACCGCCTCCGGGCGGCGGAGCGGATCATCCTCCCCGGCGTGGGCGCCTTCGGCGACGCCCGGGCCAAGCTGGACGCCACGGGCCTGGTGCCGGTGCTGCGGGAGGAGGCGGGGCGCAAGCCCCTGCTGGGCATCTGCCTGGGGATGCAGCTGCTGTTTGAGCGGAGCTTTGAGTACGGGGAGCACCCCGGCTTGGGCCTGGTGCCCGGGGAGGTGGCGGATCTGCGGGGCGCGCTGGAGGACCCGGCGTTGAAAGTGCCCCACATGGGCTGGAACAGCCTGCACATCGAGCGGGACGACCCGCTGTTCGCCCACGTCTCCGACGGCGAGTACGTCTACTACGTCCACAGCTTCTACGCCCGAAACTGCGCCGGGAGCACCCTGGGGGTCTCCCAATACGGAAACGTGGCGGTGACGGGCGTGGTGCGCTGCGGCAACGTCTACGGCACCCAGTTCCACCCGGAGAAGTCCGGCGACACGGGACTGCGGCTGCTGAAGGCCTTTGCGGAATTGTAAGGAGGAGCCTATGCAGATTTTTCCCGCCATCGACCTGCGGGAGGGCCGGGTGGTCCGCCTGTACCAGGGGGATTACGACCAGATGACGGTTTACGGCGCGGACCCCTGCGCCATGGCCGGGGCGTTTCTCACCGCCGGGGCCCGGTATCTCCACGTGGTGGACCTGGACGGCGCCCGGGACGGCACTCTGGCGAATTTTGAGACCATCGCCGCCCTCGTCCGCCAGGGCGGGCTGTACATCGAGGTGGGGGGCGGCATCCGCACGGAGGACCGCATCCGCCGGTATCTGGACCTGGGGGTGAACCGGTGCATCCTGGGCACCGCGGCGGTGCAGGACTTCGCCTTCACGGAGCGGATGGCCCGGACCTACGGCGACCAAATCGCCGTGGGCGTGGACGCCCGGGACGGCTTTGTGGCCATCAACGGTTGGAAGGAGCTGTCGGCGGAGCGGGGAGTGGACTTCTGCCGTCGGCTGTACGCCGCGGGGGTGGGCACCGTCATCTACACCGACATCAGCCGGGACGGGGCGGAGCAGGGCACCAACCTGGACCTCTACCGGGAGCTGGCGGAGATTGAGGGTCTGCGGATCACCGCCTCCGGCGGCGTCAGCAGCCTGGAGGAGCTGCGGGAGCTCCGGCGCATCGGCACCCACGCCGCCATCTTGGGCAAGGCCCTGTACACCGGACGGCTGGATTTGAAAACCGTCATCGGGGAGGTGGGGGCGTGCTAGCCAAGCGCATCATCCCCTGCCTGGACGTGCGGGACGGCCGGGTGGTGAAGGGCACCAACTTCGCGGGCCTGCGGGACATGGCGGACCCGGTGGAGATGGCCCACTTCTACAACGACTCCGGCGCCGACGAGCTGGTGTTTTACGACATCACCGCCTCGGTGGAGGGCCGGGGACTGTTCACGGACATCCTCCGCCGGGTGGCCGGGGAGATTTTCATCCCCCTGACGGTGGGGGGCGGCATCCGCACCCTGGCGGATTTCGACCGGGTGCTGCGGTGCGGCGCCGACAAGGTGAGCGTCAACTCCGGCGCCATCGCGGACCCCTCCATCATCGCCGCCGCCGCCAAGAAGTACGGCGACCAGTGCGTGGTCCTCTCCATGGACGTGAAGCGGGTGGAGGGGCGGTTCCGCCTCTTCGCCAAGGGCGGCCGGGAGGACACCGGCATCGACGCCCTGGAGTGGGCGGAGCGGGGCGTGGGAGAGGGCGCGGGGGAGATCGTGCTGAACTCCATCGACACCGACGGCGTGAAGACCGGCTTCGATCTGGAGCTGCTGGACGCCCTGGCTGCCCGGGTCCGCGTCCCCATCGTCGCCAGCGGCGGCGCAGGGGAGATGGAGCACTTCGCGGCGCTGTTTACCCATCCTGGCATCGACGCGGGGCTGGCCGCCTCCATCTTCCACACCCGCCAAGTGGAGATCCGGGCGCTGAAGCAGTTTTTGCGGCAGCGGGGCGTGGAGGTGCGGCTGTGACGGACCGCGGACCATACTGAATGCAAAAGGAGAACACCCATGGAACTGAAATTTGACGAAAAGGGCCTGATTCCCGCCATTGTACAGGACCACTACACCAAAGAGGTCCTGACCCTGGCCTATATGAACGCCGAGAGCCTGGCCATCACCATCGACGAGCGGCGGACCTGCTTTTGGAGCCGCAGCCGCCGGGAGCTGTGGCGCAAAGGGGAGACCTCCGGCCACGTGCAGCACGTGGTGTCCATCACCGCCGACTGCGACGGGGACGCCCTGGTGGTGGAGGTGGTGAAAGACGGCCCCGCCTGTCACACCGGCGCCGAGAGCTGCTTTTTCAACGAAGTCTACCTCTCCCCGGAGCTGAAGGCGTTCAGCTATGAGGGGCTGTACCGCCTGATCCAGGGCCGCAGAACCGACCCCAAGGAGGGGAGCTACACCACTTACCTCTTTGAGAAGGGCCTGGATAAGATTTTGAAGAAGGTGGGCGAGGAGTGCACCGAGGTCATCATCGCCGGGCGCAAGGAGGACCGGGAGGAGACCGTCTACGAGATCGCGGATCTGTGCTACCACGTCATGGTGCTGATGGTCCAGATGGGAATCTCCGTGGAGGACGTCACCCGGGAGCTGGAAAAGCGCCATGTGGTAGACCACAAGGTGAAGCAGGAGCGGATGCAATGAGCCGGACCCCCTGGTGCTGCTCCGTCCACACCCACTCCACCCTCTGCGATGGAAAGGCATCCCCTGAGGCCATGGCCGCCGCGGCCTGGGCGGCGGGGGTGCGGTACTTCGGCGTCTCCTGCCACAGCCACACCCCCATTCCGGACGACGAGGGCGCCGTCCTCCCCGGGGACCTGACGGCCTACCGGGCAGCGGTTCTGGACCTGCGGGACCGGTACGCCGGGCGGATGGAGGTGCTGCTGGGCCTGGAGTGGGACAGCTGCTCCGACACCGCCCCCCAGGGGCTGGACTACTGGATCGGCAGCGTCCACTACCAGCGGGGGGAGAACGGGAAGTACTACGCCGCCGACTGGGGAGAGGCGCAGTTTTCCGCCTGCCGGGACGAGCTGTTCCACGGCGACGCCCTGGCCGTGGCGGAGGGGTACTTCGCCCAGGTGGCCCTGGTGGCGGCCCGGAAGCCCACCATCCTGGGCCATCTGGACCTCATCACCAAGCTCAACGCCGGAAACCGGTTTTTCGACGAGGCGGCCCCCCGGTATCACGCCGCCGCCCTGGCGGCCCTGCACGCGGCGGACCCCCGGGAGACTCTGCTGGAGATCAACACCGGCGGCGTGGCCCGGGGCTACCGGTCCGCGCCCTATCCGGCGCTGTTTTTGCTGCGAGAGTGGCGGGCGATGGGGGGGCGAATCATCCTCACTGCCGACGCCCACAGCCCGGACACCGTGCTCTTCGGCTACGATCAGGCGGCGGAGCTGGCCCGGGCGGCGGGCTTTGGCCGCGCCTCCGTGCTGACCCTGGCGGGCGAGACGGAGGTCCCCCTGTGAAGAAACGGCGGGCCGCGGCGGGAAGCTGCGGAAACCCCGGCAGAGGAGGCGTCAAATGTTTCGCACCGTGATTTTTGACCTGGACGGGACGCTGCTCAATACCATTGACGACCTGGCGGACGCCGGGAACTGGGTCTGCGCCCAAAACGGCTGGCCCCAATTCTCCAGGACGCAGTTCCAGGCCATGGTGGGCCACGGGATCCCCAATCTGGTGGCCCGCTTCTCCCCGGAGGAGGCACGGACACCGGAGTGCCTGGCCCGGACCCTGGAGGCATTCTCCGCCCGGTACGGTGCCCACAACATGGAGAAGACCACCCCCTATCCCGGCATTCCGGCGCTGCTGGAGCGGCTGGACGAGGCCGGGGTCTGCCTGGCGGTCTACTCCAATAAGGCCGACGCCTTCAGCCGCCAGCTGATTGCCCGCTACTTCCCCGGCCGGTTTGCCCTGGTCCGGGGAAAGGTGGAGGGGATCCCGGTGAAGCCGGACCCCGCCGGACTGCGGGGCATCCTGGCGGAGCTGGGGGCGGACTCCGCCGGGACGCTGTTTGTGGGGGACAGCGACGTGGATATCCGGACGGGCCACAACGCGGGCCTGGCCGCCTGCGGCGTCACCTGGGGCTTCCGGTCCCGGGCCTCCCTGGAGGCGGCGGGGGCGGAGTACCTGGCGGACACGGCGGAGGACCTGGAGAAGCTGATTTTGGAGGAGCGGACATGAAGCTGAGCTTTGATGAGGCCGGCGCCTTTCTGGACGACACGGCGGACGGCTTTCCCCAAGCCCTCTTCGAGGGACTCAACGGCGGCGTGAACCTGCTGGCGGATACGGTGCCGGACCCGGAGTTTCCGCCGGGGGAGATGTACATTCTGGGGGAGTACTGCGAAGACCTGCTGGGCCGGTA
>NZ_UQXD01000038.1 GCF_900544955.1 uncultured Oscillibacter sp. | reverse complement strand
CGGGCATATCCTCCGGATATGCCCGCTGCCCAGGGGGTCCCTCTGCCGCCCGCCCTTCGGGGCGGTCCGCGGGGTTTGCTTATTGCAGCGCCCTCCAGTCCTCCGCGCCGCCGCTCTGGCGGTAGGTGTGGGGGTTGGTGGCCTCCATGATGCTGTAATAGGCCCAGTAGTCCTCGTCCAGATCGCTGAACTGTCTCAACTCATCGGCGTGGGCATCCACAAAGTCCTCGTCCGCGCTGCGGCCCAGCATGTTGTCCACGATGGACGCCACCGCCGCCCGGGTGATGGGGGCGTTGGGCCGGAAGGTGCCGTCGTCGTAGCCGCCGATCCAGCCGTAGCCGGTGGCGGTCACAACGGCGTCGTAATACCAGTCGCCGGGCCGGACGTCGCCGAAGGCGCTCTCCCCGGCGCGGTCCAGCGCGGCAAAGCGCATGGCGATGACGGTGAACTCCGCCCGGGTGACGGCCCGGTAGGGCCGGAAGGTGCCGTCCTGATATCCGGTGAGGATACCCAGGGCGGACAGGGTGCGGACGGCGGGGGCGTACCAGTCGCCGTCTTTCACGTCGCTGTAGCGGACATCCGTGGGGACCTCCCGGTTCAGCAGCAGGTTATAGAACATCTGCGCCACCTCGGCCCGGGACATGTTCCGGTTGGGGGCGAAGGTGCCGTCCTGATACCCGTGGAGGAAGGCGATGTGGTCCGTGGTGTTCAGCCAGTTGGACACGCCGGTGCCGCCGGGGTCCGCCACGCCGCCGCGCCAGGCGGCGTACAGCGTCACAGTGGCCTTGTTCACGCTGACGTCGCCGGTGACCTTGTCGCGCAGGTCCTTGTCGTAGTACCAGCCCGCAAAGCGGAAGCCGCTTCTCTCCGGCGTGGGCAGGTCCTCGTAGTCCTTGGTCCACTTGCGGCTGCTGGTCTCGGACCGGATGGCCTCGCCGCCGTTGGTGTTGTACCGCAGGGTATAGCTGTCGTCATCGTCGCTGCCGCCGTTGGTCCGCCATTGGGCAACCAGGGTGAGGGAGGCGGTGACCGGCCGGGTGAAATCATAGGGTTCGCCGTTGAAGTACCAGCCCAGGAAGGTGTCGCCTCCCCGGGTGGGGTCGGCGGGCTTCACTGCCGGGCTGCCCGCCGCCACCGTCTGGGACGGGACGGCGCTGCCGCCGCTGCTGTCAAAGTGCACCGTGTAGGTCTCCGGGGGTGTCACGCCCTTTTCGTTGAAGGTGTAGGTATACACGGCGTCGGCGGTCTGGACGCCCGCGGGGTCCTTGTCCCAGGCGCCGCCCTCAAAACCCTCCAGCGGCTGCATGCCGGTGGGAATCCAGGCGTCCAGCGCGGTGCCCTTTTCGATCTCCACCTGCTGGTCCGCCGTGGTGCCGTCCGCCCAGGTGCCGTTGACCACCCGGAACAGGATGGTCACCGTCTCGGGGGCGGGCGGGGTGCCGTAGACCGCTTCAAAGGTCAATTCCGCGTAGAGGAAGTCCCCGTCCTCCGCCCAGCCGGAATCCCCTACCAGGGCCGCCAGCTCCGTCAGGTTGAAGCCGCCGGTGTAGGGAGTGTCGTTCAGTGTCCAGCCGGTGATGGTCTTCCCCTCGTATTCCGTGGGCGGGACCACCGCCGGATGCTCCGCCGTCAGGGCAACCGGCGCAATGATGTCCGCGGCGGTGTCCGGGTCCTGGAAGGAGACCGTGATCTGCTTTTGGGGGTCCGCGGGAACGGACTCGCAGGCCACGCTCACCACCGCCATGGCGCTGGTGGTCCAGGTCTCCGTCCCTGCGTCATATTGGAGCGTGATGGATACCGATCCCTGTTCGTCCGCCGTCCCATGGGGCGTCCCCGTGTCCACGCTGTACTGGGCGGCATAGGCATCGGGCTGGATCGTGACCGCGCAGGTATAGCCGTCCACGTCGTTCCCCTGAACCGCTCCCGCCGTATAGCCGCCGGAGAGGAGGCCGTAAGTCCGGTCCTGGTGGGCGGCGCTCTCGTTGGCGCAGTGCACCTGCACGAACGCCCCGTCCAGCGCCCCGCTCAGCTCTCCGCCGGGGGCCTCTGGAATGTTGGCCGTGGACTTCTCCCACACCGCGTAGAGGGTTTTGGCAGGGGCGGCGGCATAGAGCGTGATCTCCTCTCCGCCCTGGTACGCAGCCGTTTCTGCCGTCGCCGCGTCCGCCCAGCCCAGGAAGGTATGGTTTTCCCAGGTGGGCTCTGCACTCGTCACCGTGAAGGTATGGCTCGCCTCGGCGGTGCTGGCTGTATCGGCGGCGGGGGCATCGGTTCCGCCGTTGGCGTCGTAGGACAGGGTGTAGTCTGTGGGAATTGCGTCCTCCTGCCACACCGCGTAGAGGGTCTGGCTGGGGCTGTTCTTTTGCAGCGTGATCGTATCTCCGGCGGAATACGCCGCCGCCGTCGCGCCGCTGGCGGTGGCCCAGCCCAGGAAGGTGTGGTTCTCCCAGGTGGGAACGCCGCTTGCAACCGTGAAGGTATAGCTCCCCGTGGTGCTGCTGCCCGTCTGGGCGCCGGGAGCGCCGGTTCCGCCGTTGGCATTGTAAGACAGGGTGTAGTCTGTCTCCGGCTCGGGAAGCGCCGTCCCGCCGGTAATGGAGAGATAGGTCGACGTTCCGCCGGAGCTGTTAAAGGACAGTCCGAACGTTACATAGCCGCTGGCGCCGCTCATATCCTTGTTCGTAATGCGGGCTCTGGAGACATCGCTTCCGGACAAAGTCGTTTTGAAGTTTCCAATCTCAATGTCCATGCACAAGTCCCAGCCCGTTGCATTGCTGCCGGTAAAGTACGCTCTTGCCGACCCGCTGGCATTGCTGCTGCCAACCGCGCTCTTATTGATGTACTTTGTGACCCTGATGCTGCTGACGGTATGTTCCCCGGTGCCCGGACTATAAAAGGGCGCGCCGTAGCTGCTAACGGTCAGGGTCAGCGGGACTCTCGTAATCTCATACGCCAGCGCCGTCGCGGGCAGGAGGGTCAACAGCATCACGAGGGCCAGCAGGGTTGCTAAAAATCGTTTCTTCATTTGATTGCTTCCTCCAAATACTTTTTTCAGCTTGGCCCCGCTTCCGGGGCCGGGATCACAGGCGCCTCACCTCCCCGCCGCTCCCCCCGATGGCCATCTGCTCCGCCTCCAGCAGGCGGTCGTGGGCCTGCTCCGCCAACACGGCGAGGCCGCTTTGAATCTCCGCCTGGGTGGTCTGATACAGCTTTTTCAGGCACCGGGGATTTCCCTTCCCCTCCGGCACCCGGGCGTCGCGGCACAGGGCCCGGATGCTGTCCGTCACGTTGGAGCGGCTCATCAGCCGCCCGTTCCGGGTGGTGAACAGCGGCCCCGCGGCGATGCCCGCCTGCCGGGCATAGTCCAGCAGCTCCCGGCGCAGGCACTCCGGGATGCGGACCGTCCGGCCGCTCCCCCGCAGACACCCCTCCCGCGCGCCCTCCGCCGTCACACCGGCCAGCTCCTCCAGGGAGAGGCCCATGCCCGCGATGGCCTTCATCAGCAGGTAGGCGCGCTCCCTGCCCAGCAGGCGGGCGGTCCGCAAAAGCCGCAAGTACTCCTGGCGGGTCAGCTCCGGCTGGGACGTCTTCCCCGGCCGGAGGTGCGCTGTGAGCTGCAGATCCCGGCGGCCGCAGTGGTCCAGCAGGCCGTTGGCGGCGGAGAGGCCGCAGTTCACCGTCTGCGCGGCGTAGCCCTCCGCGAGCATCCAGTCCCGCCACTGGCCAAGGGTCTCCCGGCGGACAACTTTCTCCGGCGGCAGGTAGTCATACAGGGCGGTGAGGCAGCGGCGGTACACGCCCAGGCTCTCCCGCTTCCGCCCCCGGTCCCGCAGCACCTCCAAATAGTCCCCGATGAGCGCCTCCGTCAGCGGCAGCGCCGCCCGGAGCTCTTTTGGCATTTCCCGCATCCGCATCTCCTCCGCTCCGACAAAATCAATAATTTGTCCGAAACGTCCCCCGCCGCGCCCGGCAGGCTGCGGCAAAAGGGCAGAAAAAAAGCCCCATGCAGCAGCATGGGGCCGGGGTTCCGGGCGTGAAAACCAGACCGATTGAAAAAGAAGCGCAATCGGCCGGTTTTGTCGTGTCAAAATCTTTGAAAACCGCTTGCCACCTGGGGACAAACGTGCTAAAATGGCAATAAGTACTTGGGCGGCGTCATTTTTTTGCGCCGGATACCAGACAAACTATTGATTTTGTCCCGCCGGTGGGTCCGGCGGTTCTTTTTTTGCCGTCAGCAGACCAGGTGCAGCCGCTCCAGCTGGCGGCTGTGCTCCACACCGGTGGAGATCAGGTAGATGCGGGTGGTCTCGATGCTGGAGTGGCCCAGCACGTCTGCCAGCTTCGCCACATCCCGGCTCACACGGTAGAAGGCCCTGGCGAAGAGGTGGCGCAGGTTGTGGGGAAAGACCTTGGTGGGGGCCACCCCCGCCCGGGCGCACAGGGCCTTCATCTCCGCCCAGATCTGCTTGCGGCACCAGGTCCCGCCCCTGCGGGTGCGGAAGACCTCCCCCGCGGCGATCTCTTCCCGCCCGGCATAGCGCAGCAGCTTCCGGCACAGCTTGTCCGGCAGGAGGATGGTGCGGATTTTTCCCTTCAGGGCAATCTCCGCCCGGCCCCGGGCCAGGGCCTCCACCGTGATATAGCGGACCTCCCCCACCCGGATGCCGGTGGCGCCCATGGTCTCCATCACCAGGGCCAGCCGCTCCCGCCCCTGGTCCCGGGCGGCGGCCACCAGCCGCTCATACTCCGGCCGGGTCAGCTCCCGGGCGTCCTCCCGGAAGAGCCGCCGCTGGATTTTCAAAAAGCGGACCCGGCACTGCTCCCAGCCCAGGGAGCGGAACAGGGTGTTCACCGCCGCCAGCATGGCGTTCACCGTCACCGGCGCGTAGCCCGCCCGCCGCAGGGACTCCTTCCACTCCGCCGCCGTCTCCCGGGTCACGGCCCGGCCCGCCAGCCAGCCTGCAAAGGCACCGGCATCCCGCAGGTATTTCTCGATGGTCCCCGGGCTGCGCTCCTCCTCCCGCAGATACCGTCCGAAGGCGGCCAACTCCGCCGGACCCAGCTTCTGTTCTGCCATTTCAAACGCCTCCTTCTAAAATGGTCTCCCATCGTATTATCTTCTATTTCCGCCGGATTCTATACGGTATTTTTGCCGCCGGGAACCCCGGCGGCAAAAATACAGGCCCCCGCCGGCAATTGTGCCGGCGGGGGCCTAAAAAAAGCGGATGCCCGGAGGCGTCCGCTTTTGCCGCTGTATGATGTTTTTGCTCACACCTTGACCTGCCGGGCGGGCAGGGGCGCGGGCAGCGGGGGCAGGATGCGCTCCCGGCGGTAGATCTCCTGGAGCTGGAGGCCCACGGCCAGCAGGCTCCGCCGGAGGGCCACCGCCCGGCCCGCCGCCGTCAGATCCGGCAGCGTCCCGTCCAGCAGGCCCGCCACCGCGCGGCAGAAGCCCTCCGTGTCCGCCGCCTTGTAGACGTTCTCCCCGTCCCGGAGCCAGCCCCGGTACACCGGGATGTCCCGCACCACGGTGGGGATGCCGCAGCTCAGGGCCTCCAGCACCACGATGCCCTCCGTCTCCTCATGGCTCATGAAGGCAAAGGCGTCGGCCCCGCAGTAGGCCTCCCGCAGCTGCTCCCGGTCCACGTAGCCGGGGAAGGTCACGTTGGGCGGGGCGGCGGCCATGTCCGCCTGGATGGCGGCGGGAATCAGCCGGGGGCTGGTCCAGCCGAACCAGAAAAACCGCACCTGGGGCATCCGCCGCGCCAGGTCCAAAAACTCCGGCAGGCCCTTTCGGGCGATGGTGTGGCCCACGGAGATGACGGCCTTCTCCCCCTCCTCCAGGCCGTAGCGCCGGCGGAAGGCGGCGCCCTGCGCCGCGTCGTAGCGGAAAAAGGCGGTGTCCACGCCGTTGGAGAGGCTGTACACCGGGCGGCGCAGCCCGTAGTGCTCCAGCAGGTCCTTGGCGTAGTCCGTCGGCGTCACCACCACGTCCCCCAGGCCGTAGCAGAAGGTGATCCAGCGGCGGAACAGGGGGGAGAGCAGGTTGGAGCCCTTGAAGGAATTGCGGAAGTCCTCCATGGTGGAGTGGCCGTACCACACCACCTTCCGCCCCCGCAGGCGGGCCCACACCGCCGCCGCCACCGAGTCCGGCAGGACGGTGTTCACATGGATGGCCACGGTGTCCCGCGTCCAGCGGTCCCCGGGCTGGAGACCCACCTGCCGCAGGGAGTCCCGCTGGTGGCGCATGGCCTGTCCCACGCCGCTTTTGCCCACCAGCTTCTCGCCGCCGCGATAGATATAAATGCGCATGGCTTCACTCCTTCTTTCATCCCACCAGGGTCTGCCACACCATGGTCAGCCCCAGGCTGTACAGGGCGATGGCAAAGGGCTTGCCCAGGAAGATGATGGCGCTGTACCGCCGCCAGCTCATCTCCGTGGTCCCCGCCAGATAGCACAGGAAGTCGTCCGGCGCCACCGGCAGGAAAATGGCCAGGGCAAACAGCCGGGAAAACCGCCCCTTCTCCTCCGCCCAGCGGCTGTAGCGGTCAATGGTCTTCTGGGAAAACAGCAGCGGCAGCAGCGGCTTGCCGCAGCTCCGGGCCACCGCGAAGGCCATCAGGGACCCCGCGCAGATGCCCACGTAGTTATAGACAAACCCCCACACCGGGCCGAACAGCAGCACCCCCGCCAGGCAGCCCAGGCCGCCGGGCAGAATGGGGATCACCACCTGCACCGCCTGAAACACGGTGAACAGCAGCGCCCCCGCCGCGCCGGCGCCGGACACCAGGGCCTCCAGCCGCTCCTGGGAGGTGAGGACGCCGGTCCGCCAGCCCCACACGGCCAGCACCACGCAGATCACCAGGCCCGCCAGGGACGCCGCCCGCAGGGCGGTCTTTTCAATGGGCTGGGTCATGCGGGCACCCCCTCCCGGTGACGGCGGGCGATCTGGGTGCGGTAAATCTCCTCCACCTGCTGGGCGAATGCCTCGGCGGAGAAGGCTTCGGCGCTCCGCCGGGCCGCCGCCGACAGCGCCTGGCTCCGGTGGGGCTGGGCCAGGAACAGCGTCAGCTTTTTGGAGAACTCCGCCTCATTGCGGTACTGCCAGCCGTTCTCCCCCTCCCGGACCACGCCGGCAAGGCAGGGGTCCGCCCGGCACAGCACCGGCACGCCGGCGGCCAGGGCCTCCACATAGGTCAGTCCCTGGGTCTCGCTGGTGGAGGCACTCACAAACAGGTCCCCCACCTGATACCAATCCGCCACCTGCTCCGGGGCCACCTGCCCGGCGAACACCACGTCCGGCGCCGCCAGGCCCAGCTCCGCCGCCAGGGCCTCCAGCTTCCCCCGGTGGGGGCCGTCCCCCACCAGCAGCAGCGTCGTGCCCCCCGGCCCCATGGCCGCGCGGAGGCGCAGCAGCTCCTCCAGATTCTTCTCCTCCGCCAGGCGGCCCACATTCACCAGCACCAGGCGGTCCGCCGGAATCTCCAGGCTGGCCTTCAGCACCGCCGTCCGCCAGGGGTCCATCCGGCGCTGGAAGCGCCGCAGGTCGATGCCCGAGGGCACCACGAACACCGGGCGGTCCACGTTGTAGTCCTCCAGCAGCAACCGCACCTTCCCCGTGGGGGCGATGAGGCAGTCCGTCTGGGCGGCCACCCAGCGGGAGAACACCGCCACCGCCTTCTTCCCGAAGCGGACGCTGGGGGAGAAATAGTGGGTGTAGTCCTCGTAGACGGTGTGGTAGGTGTGCACCAGGGGCACGTCCAGCTCCTCTGCGATGCGGCGGGCCAGGAAGAAGGTGGAGAATTCGCACTGGGAGTGGACCACGTCCGGCCCCCAGGCCACCAACTCCCGCACGTACCGCCCCGCCAGGGCCGTCCGCAGCCGGGCACCGGGATACACCAGTCCGGCCGCCACGGACCCCAGGGCGGTCACGCCGTCCTGCGCGCAGGAGCGGGTGGTCTGGGACAGGGTCAGCACCCGGACCTCATGGCCCCGGGCCTCCAGCTCCCGCCGGAGATTTTTTACGGAGGTGACAACACCGTTCACCGCCGGGCTGTACCAATCTGTGGTGATCAAGATCTTCATGGAGTATCCCTCATTTCGCTTCGTCTATTCTCTGATACGACACAGGCCGCCGTTTTTCTTCAATCTTCCGGAAAATTTGCTCAGCTTCCGTCCCGGATATCTGTACTAGCTATAATAGTACAGTTAGTACAGTTTGTCAAGTGTCCCGCCTTCAATATATTCCTCCGGGATGAAATTCCGGCTGGTCTCCGGGTAAAATTTCAGAAAAACTTTCCATATACAAAAGACGTCTCAGCCGGCGTTTCGTTTCACCCCTCACGCCGCCTCCCCCACAATCCGCTCGTAGGTCCGGGCGGTGAGGCCGAACACCAGGGCGTAAATGCCGCAGAACACCAGCAGCGTGCCCCCGGTGCAGAGGGCGAACAGGGCGATGTTGTACAGCCCGAACAGCTCCAGAATCCGGCACAGCATCCCGAAGGCCAGCAGGATGTGGAGCGCCGCCGCCCCCAGGGGCAGGAAGAACACCAGCAGAATCTGGCTGCGGATGGAGGCCCGGACCTCCCGGCCCGTCATGCCCACCTGCTGCATGATCTGATAGCGCCGTTGGTCCTCGTAGCCCTCGGAGAGCTGCTTGTAGTAGATGATGAGCACCGTGGCCAGCAGGAACAGCAGCCCCAAAAACATCCCCACAAACAAAAAGCCGCCGTAGAGAAGATAGTAGTTCTGGGCCATCTCCGCCTGCCGGGCGGCGGGCAGGATACCCTCCGCGATTCTGGCGGCCAGGGCGTCCTCGATGCCCAGGTACAGGCACAGGGTGGCGGACACCGTCACCAGCACCATGGAGGAGAGGATGCAGATGTTGGCAAGGCCCACGGCGTTCTGCTTCATCCGGTACAGCAGGCCGGAGACCGCTGTGAAATGGCGGGTCTGGTAGTAGAACCGGCGGTCGGCCCGGAGCCGCTTCAGCACGGCGACGGACCCGGCGGTGAACAGGCAGTAGGTGCCGATCATCACCAGCACCACCGCCAAAAAGAACAGCGCCAGGGCGTCCACCGGGTTTTGGGTGGTCACGGCCAGGGCGTAGCCCGCCCCCAGGGTCAGCACCCCCACCGCCGCCAGGAGCTTCTTCGTCCGGGGCTCCCGCTGGCCCGCGGAGACGCTCTGCAGCAGCTCCACAGGCTGAGAGCGGCCCACCGCCAGCAGGTTCACCCCCAGCGCCAGGAGGAAGAGCACCGCCATCAGCCCCGCCGACTCCCCCATGGCCCGGAGGCTGACGGAAAAGGGGAAGTCCACCGGAATCCGCACCAGGGCCAGCAGCAGCGCCAAAAGCCCCCGGGACAGCGCCACCCCCGCCGCCAGGCCCCCCAGCAGGGACACCCCGGCGCACAGCAGCGTCTCCCACAGCAGCGTCGCGGCGATGTGGCGTTTCTCCAGCCCCAGCACCTGGTACAGTCCCAGCTCCCGCTGCCGCCGCTTCATCACAAAGCCGTTGGCGTACAGGAGGATCACCCCGGAGAACGCCGCCACCACCCCGCAGCCCAGGCCCAGCATCGCCCGGAGGTAGGGGGCCTGGTACACAGAGTCCACCACGTCGTTCCAGATGAGGAACCGCAGGACATAGTACATGGCGGCCAGGGCGCCGCAGGTCAGCAGATACGGCCCGTAAAACCGCCGGCCCCGCACCAGGTTCACCAGGGCCAGCCGGGGGAAGAAGGTTCCGTTACGCATCCTGCTCCCTCCCCTCCGTCAGCACCGCGGAGATGCGGGCGAGCTGCCGCTCCCGGCTCTCGCCGCCCCGGTACAGCTGGTGGTACACCCGACCGTCCCGGAGGAACAGCACCCGCCCGGCGTGGCTGGCGGCCGTGGCGGAGTGGGTCACCATCACCAGGGTCTGCCCCTCCCGGTTGATCTCCCCAAACAGCTCCAGCAGAGCGCCGGAGGCCCGGGAGTCCAGGGCACCGGTGGGCTCGTCCGCCAGCACCAGCTGGGGGTCGGTAATCAGCGCCCGGGCCACCGCCGCCCGCTGCTTCTGCCCGCCGGAGACCTCGTAGGGGTATTTGTCCAGCAGGGCGCCGATGCCCAGCCGCTCCGCCAGCGGGGAAAGCCGGGCCTCCATCTCCCCGTAGGCCTTCCCCGCCAGCACCAGGGGCAGGAAGATGTTGTCCCGGAGGGAGAAGGTGTCCAGCAGGTGGAAATCCTGAAAGACGAAGCCCAGGCGGGCGCGGCGGAAGGACGCCAGCTCCCGGTCCCGGACGCGGGAGAGGGCCTTGCCCCCCAGCAGCACCTCCCCCTCCGTGGGCCGGTCCAGCGCCGCCAGGATATTCAAAAGCGTGGTCTTGCCGGACCCGGACTCCCCCATGATGGCCACGAACTCCCCCGCCTCCACGGTGAAGTCCACGTCCCCCAGAGCCTGAACCCGGGCGCCGCCGAAGCGGGTGGTGTAGACCTTCTGCAAATGCTGCACTTCCAACAGGGACATAGATGTGCCTCCTCTGTATTACTGTATTGTTGTATTGGTGTATTAATCGTATAATACAAATAGCACACAGCGGGCGCTTTGTCAAGGGGCATTGGAAAAAAAAGCAGGGGGAGGCGATGCCTCCCCCTGCTTTTTCTCCGCCCTCAGCGGATCTCGATGGTTTTGCTCTGCGGCGTGTCCTCCAGGATTTGGGCCGTGGGGGTCTCGTCGGGGACGGCCTCCTCCGGCCCGTCGATGAATTCCAGTCCGGTGGAATCCAGGAAGGCCTGCGCCGCGGCGGGGTCCGCCCTGTTCTCGTCCAGCGGCAGCTCAAACAGCACGCCGGTCACGTCCTCCTTCAGGGTCAGGGTGTCATCCTCCCCCGCGTCGAACATGGACGGAGAGGGCACGCCGCCTTCATAGATGGCGAAGTACACCGGGTGGTCCGCGAACATCTCCAGGTTCCGGACGTCAAAGAGGTAGTAGGCGATGCCGTCCTGCACGAAGGACTGACAGCCCGCTCCCAGGGTCCAGGCGTTGACCGCGCCGACGTGGAAGCCGCCCACCAGGGGGGTGTAGGTCAAATCCGGCTGTTCCTCCAGGGGGGTGCCGTCGGCCAGGGCAACGGTGAACACGGCGTAGGTCCGGTCGTCGATGAGCTCCCCGTTATACTCCATGGGGGCGGCGGACAGCCCCGCGCCGGAGGCCAGGCCTGCCAGGGTGAAGGTGTAGTCCCCGGCCTGCCGGACATCGTTCAGCGCCGCCGCGTCCCCGTTTTCAAAGGCCGCGGCCAAGAGCGGCTCCTCCATCTCCTCCGCCACCTGGGCCGGGGTCAACAGCAGCATGGCGGCGGACACGGATACCGCCAGCAGCGCCACGGCGGCGGCGATCAAAACGACCAACTTCTTCTTTTGGGTAAACATGCTTTGCTCCTCCTTGTTCAGTTCCCGGGCGCGGTCCGCCAGCAGTGCCGCGGTCCGGCTCTGAAAATCCTCGGAGAAATGCAGCGTGTCAAAGGCCTTGCGATAGCTCTCTCGATTCATTTCTCTTCCTCCTCCAGCATCTGCCGCAGCCGTTCCCGGCCGCGGGCGAGGCGGGTGCCCACCGTGGGGGTGGGCAGGCCCAGCAGTTGTGCGATCTCTCGAATGGAATAGCCCTCGTAGTAGTACAGGTGGATCACCCCGCTGTACTTGGCCGGGAGGGCCCGCACGGCCTCCAGGAGTGCGCTCTCGCCCTCCGGGGGAGCGGCGGCCTGGGCCGCCTCCTCCAGGGGGAGATTCCGCCGTTCCGCCAGGCGGCGGATGTCGCTGGCGCGGTGGAGAGTGGCCCGGATGAGCCACGCCTTCTCGTGCCCGGCGTCCCGGAACACGGGCCTTGCGGACAGCAGCCGCAAAAACACCTCCTGCACGGCATCCTCTGCGTCGGCGGTGGAAGGCAGGCGGGTACAGGCCAGCCGCAGCAGCATGGGGCTGTACTCCGCCACCAGACGGCAGACGGTTTCATCGGTACCGGATGGAACCATGATCCTCACTCCTTTCACCTATCACACGGCTCAGACGCCGGATATTTTTCACCATCGGGATATTTCGCAAAAAATCATCCCCCGGGGCCAGCCGCCCCGGGGGATGATTGTGTCGGGAAGCATTTACTTGGAGAAGCTCTCCACGTCGGCCTTGGCGCCCTGCATGAAAATGTAGGTGTCGCAGGCGTAGCCAATGAACTTCACGCCCAGATCGCGCCACTTCTTGCCGCCCTCCACGGAGTCGGCGAAGCAGCCCACCTTCACGCCCTTGGCGGCGGCCTTGGCGATGATGCCCTTGATGCACTCCACCACGTCCGGGTGGTCGATCTGGCCCACCAGGCCCAGGGAGCTGGACAGGTCGTAGGGCCCCACGAACACCACGTCGATGCCGGGGACGTCCAGAATCTCGTCCAGGTTCTCCACGGCCTTCTTGCCCTCGGCCTGGACGATCACCACGGTGTCCTGGGCCTTGGCGAAGTAGTCCTTGCCGGGGATGGCGCCGAAGCCCGCGGAGCGGACAAAGCGGCAGGTGCCCCGGGTGCCGATGGGGGAGAACTTGGCGGCGGACACGGCGGCCCGGGCCTGCTCGGCGGTGTCGATCTGGGGGATCATCACGGCGCCGGCGCCCACGTCCAGGGCCTGGTCGATCCAGATGTCACTGCCCCGGGGAACCCGGACCACCGGGCACACCCCCGCCACGTTGGCGGCGCGGATCAGATTGGGCAGGGTCTGGTGGGTGGTGGTGCCGTGCTCCATATCCAGCAGCACGAAGTCATACCCGGCGTAGCCGGCGGCCTCCACAAAGGCGGGGTCGGTGCTGATCATGAAGGGGCCCAGGGCACCCTTGTCGGAATCCATGGCGGCCTTAAACCGGGCCACGCTCTCCATGGTGGGCATCTTGCTGACATCCATAAATGATTCTCCTTCTCATGTTCCGGCGGGGCTGCCGCCGTTGATTCCTCGGAGCGGAATGGGCTTCCACTTCTTGCACTACCTACACTATACCCACGCCCACCGCCTTTTGTCAACGGAATATCCAATCTTTTTCTTCTTTTTATCGGCCCCGGCGGCATTGACACGCCTCCCCGTCCAATGCTATCATGGGCATATGATCCCAACCCGCCCACGGCGGGAAACGAAAGCAGAAAGGGAGAACATTTGATATGGAACGCAGCAAACATATTCTGGAGGGCCTGAACAACCAGTATTACCGCGCCACACTGAAGTCCATGGGCTTCACCACCGATGATCTCAAGCGCCCCGTCATCGGCATCGCCAACGCGTGGAGCGAGTGCGTCCCCGGCCACTTCAACCTCCGCCAGGTGGCCCAGCGGGTGAAGGACGGCATCTACCGCGCCGGCGGCACCCCCATCGAATTCGGCGTCATCGGCGGGTGCGACGGCATGGGCCAGGGCCACGACGGCATGCACTACATCCTCCCCTCCCGGGAGCTGATCGCCAACTCCATCGAGTCCATGGCCCAGATCAACCTGTTCGACGGGCTGGTGCTGCTGGGCTCCTGCGACAAGATCGTGCCCGGCATGCTGATGGCCGCCGCCCGGCTGGACATCCCCTGCATCTTCCTGCCCGGCGGCCCCATGGAGGGCGGCGCGGTCTTTGACGGCCGCCAGTCCGACCAGACCTCCAGCACCGAGGCCTACGGTATGCTCTCCGCCGGAAAGATCACCGAGGCGGAGTACGTCTCCCTGGAGAACACCTCCTGCCCCGGCTGCGGCTCCTGCTCCTACCTGGGCACCGCCAACACCATGTGCGCCCTGGCGGAGGCCCTGGGCATGACCCTGCCCGACGGCGGCCTGGCCCCCGCCACCTCCGCCGCCCGGCTGATGAAGGGCGAGGAGACCGGCATCAAGATCATGGAGCTGGTGGAAAAGCACATCACCGCCCGGAAGGTCCTGACGGAGGGCGCCGTCCGCAACGCCATCAAGGCGTGCCTGGCCATGAGCGGCTCCACCAACGCCGTCATGCACCTCACCGCCATCGCCCACGAGGCGGAGCTGGACATCCGGGTGCTGGAGGAGTTTGACTCCCTGTCCCGCACCATCCCCCAGCTGGCCAAGATGAACCCCGCCTGCAAGTACAACGTCATCGACTTCTACAAGGACGGCGGCGTGCCCCGGCTGATGGAGAACCTCCAGTCCCTGCTGGAGACCGGCGTCATGACCGTCACCGCCCAGACCCTGGCGGAGAACATCGCCTCCCACCGCTACACCTATCCTGCCACCGGCCTGGTGAACCACACCCTGGACGACCCCTTCGGCTACACCGGCGGCGTGGCGGTGCTGCGGGGCAACCTGGCCCCCGACACCGGCATCACCAAGCCCGGCGCCTTCGACAAGAGCCTCCAGCACTTTGAGGGCGAGGCCATCTGCTTCGACTCCGAGGAGGCCGCGGAGGAGGCCATCCTGGCGGGCAAGGTCCACGACGGCCACGTGGTGGTCATCCGCTACGAGGGCCCCAAGGGCGGCCCGGGCATGCGGGAGATGTTCAAGGCCATGAAGTACCTCTACGGCCGGGGCCTGGCCCTCACCACCGCCCTCATCACCGACGGCCGCTTCTCCGGCACCAACAACGGCTGCTTCGTGGGCCACATCTCTCCGGAGGCCGCGGAGGGCGGCCCCATCGCCATCGTCCACGACGGCGACCGCATCGTGATCGACGTGGAGAGCCGCAAGCTGGAGCTGCTGGTGCCTCAGGAGGAGATCGACGCCCGCCTGGCGGCCTGGAAGCGGCCCGAGCCCAAGTTCAAGAAGGGCTGGCTGGGCCTGTACTGCAAGATCGCCGCCTCCGGCTCCGAGGGCGCCATTTTGAAGTTCGACAACCTGTAAGCCACCGCTTCAACAAGATCACAGGGGACGCCCGCAGAAGCGGGCGTCCCCTGTTTCGTTTGTTAAAAAAACCTTTCAGCGTTTCACCGCCGAAGTGGCAAACGCATAGAACTTCTGCCGCGGCATGTACGCGGCGGAACATTCTGCTCGGCTCGCAATGGTGCAAGCGGTGCGCCTCCGGCGCACCAGTCGGGGCGCAGGGGGCCGCAGCGTTTCCAAACCAGTACCCGCAGCACTGGCTCGACAGCCACAGGGACGCCCGCTTCTGCGGGCGTCCCCTTTTTCAGCGCCTCCGGCGGGAGAGGAGCAGCGCCCCCACCCCGGCGAAGACGGCCAGGTCCGCCAGATTGTAGACGTACCGCCCCAGAGGCCCCGGGACCTTGGGAAACCGCAGGTAATCGTATACCCGGCGGTGGCGGACCCGCTCGTACAGGTTGGAGAGCCCGCCGCCCAGCACCAGGCCCGCCCCCGCCGGGCACCGCCGCCCCCAGCGGAGGAGGCCCGCCAGAGCCAGCGCCCCGGCGGCGGGCAGCCACCGCGCCGGCACCGGCAGCCCGAAGGCGGCGCCCCGGTTCCACAGGGCGGTGAGGCGCACCCGGTCCCCCCAATAGGACCGCTCCCGCCGGGCGGCGCGGTCCAGATACCACCGGGCGGCGGTGCAGGAGGCAGCCGTCCCCAAAGCTGTCAGCAAACCGGTCACGGCTCCTCCTCTCCGGCCTTGGCGGCCTTCTCCAGGGCGGCCCGGAGGGCCCCCCGCTTCTGTTTGCGATTATTTTTCTCCAGGGCAGCGGAGATCTGGCCCTGGACCTGCTCCACCTCTTCCCGGAAGGCGGAGGCGGACAGCCGCAGGGCCCCGTGGCCCAGAATGATGAGCTGCTCCGGCCCGTCGGAGGTGGCCACCCGCACCCGGTGCTGCCGCCCGATCTCGTAGGTGGCCCGCTCGATATAGGCGTCCGCCGTCTCCGCCTCCTTGGTGTAGACCACGTGGATGTTGTGGTACGGCTCCACGGACCCCTGGCCCCCCTTCACCTTGTAGGCGTCGAAGACCACAATCACGTGGCAGTGCCGGTAGCCCTGGTAGTTGCACAGCAGGTCGCACAGGCTCTTCCGGGCGGCGTCCAGGTTCTCCCGGGCCATGGCCTTCAGCTCGTCCCAGGCGAAGAGGATGTTGTACCCGTCCACCAGCAGGTACTCCTCCCCCTGGAACCGCCGCTCCGCCTCATCCTCCCGGGCCGGGGGGCGCCGGGGCGGGCGGGGCGGCTGAAAGGCCCGCTGCTTCACCGGGCCGTAGGTCCGCTCGAAGATGGCCCGCAGCTCCTTGTCCGCCTCGATGCCGCCCGAGGCGGCGGGCCGGGGCCGAACCGGGGCGGCGGGCGCCTCCTCCGGCGCCGCCGGGCGCAGCACCGGCTCCACATGGGCGTTGGCGGCCACTTGGTCCCACTTCACCGTGTAGCCCCCACCGTGGGCACAGAACACCGAGTCCGGCGGGTTGTCCACATCCCGCTCCGGGTCATAGCCGGAGGCGGCGGCCACCGCCGCCCCGTCGGCGCAGGGACGGTAGCCCGAGAGGGTGCACAGCAGCCGCCCCCGGCCCCGGGTGTAGGCCGCCACCTCCCGGGCATAGTCCCGCAGGGCCGCCACCGGGGCGGCGCCGGTGAGAACCGTCTCCTCTCCCGCCGCCTCCGGCGGGTCCGTCTCCCCATTCATCCGCTGGAGGTCGCTGATGGCCCGGCCCACCTGGTCCGCCGGAAGCTCCAGCCGGAAGGCGTACCAGGGCTCCAGCAGGACGCTTTGGGCCTGCATCAGCCCCTGGCGCACTGCCCGGTAGGTGGCCTGGCGGAAGTCACCCCCCTCCGTGTGCTTCACGTGGGCCCGCCCCGCCACCAGGGTGATCCGCAGATCGGTGACGGGAGCGCCGGTCAGCACCCCCGGGTGCTCCCGCTCCGCCAGGTGGGAGAGAATCAGCCGCTGCCAGTTCCGGTCCAGCTGGTCCTCGGGACAGGCGGCGGCCAGCACCAGGCCGCTGCCCCGCTCCCCCGGCTCCAGCAGGAGGTGGACCTCCGCATAGTGGCGCAGGGGCTCAAAGTGGCCGATGCCCTCCACCGTGTCCGCGATGGTCTCCTTGTAGCGGATGGTTCCGGCGCCGAAGGCCACCTCCATGCCGAACCGCTCCCGGAGGACCCGCTGCAAAATCTCCAGCTGCACCTCCCCCATCAATTGCAGGTGAATCTCCCGGGCCGCCTCGTTCCAGACCACGTGGAGCTGGGGGTCCTCCTCCTCCAGCTCCCGCAGGTGCAGCAGCGCGGTGTGGGGATCCGCGCCGCCGGGCAGCAGCACCCGGTAGGCCAGCACCGGCTCCAGCACCGGGCCGGTCCAGGCCCCCTCAAACCCCAACCCCATGCCCGGCGCCGTGCGGCTCAGCCCCGTGACAGCGCACACGGTGCCCGCCGGGGCCTCCTCCACCGTGCGGAATCTGGCGCCGGAGTAAATGCGCAGCTGGTCCGCCTTCTCCTCCCACGCCGCCTGGGGCGGCGTGTCCTCCCGGCGGTTGGTGAGGACGTCCTTCACCCGCAGCGTGCCGCCGGTGACCTTCAGGTAGGTGAGGCGGGCCCCCTGGCCGTCCCGGGCGATTTTGAACACCCGGGCGCCGAAGGCACCGGGATATGCCGGCACCGGCGCATACCGGGCCAGGCCCTCCAGCAGCTCGTCCACCCCGTCCAGCTTCAGCGCGGAGCCGAAGAAGCAGGGGAACAGCGCCCGCCGCCGGATCAGCTCCGTCACGTCCCCGTCCGCCAGGTCTCCGGTGTCCAGATACCGCTCCAGCACCGCCTCGTCGCAGAGGGCGGCCTCCTCCGCCAGGGTCTCCGGCGCGGTGAAGTCCACGCAGCCGCTCCCCAGGCGGCGCTTCAACTCCGCCGTCAGGGCCGCCCGGTCCGCCCCCGCCAGGTCCATTTTATTGAGAAACAAAAACACGGGCACGCCGTACCGCTCCAGCAGCCGCCACAGCGTCCGGGTGTGGGCCTGCACGCCGTCGGTGCCGCTGACCACCAGCACGGCGCAGTCCAGCACCCGGAGCGTCCGCTCCGTCTCGGCGGAGAAATCCACGTGCCCCGGAGTGTCCAGCAGGGTGATGGACCGGTCCCCCCAGGTCAGCTCCGCCTGCTTGGCGAAGATGGTGATGCCCCGGTCCCGCTCCATGGCGTCCGTGTCCAAAAAGGCGTCCCTGTGGTCCACCCTTCCCAGCCGCCGCAGCGCGCCGCCCCGATACAGCAGCGCCTCGGAGAGGGTGGTCTTCCCCGCGTCCACATGGGCCAATATGCCAACGACCAGCTTTTTCATGCCAGCCCTCCAACTTCTGTCCAGAATGTCTTCATCATATCATCTCCCGGGGACGGGCGCAAGCGCCCGGCGGCCCGTCTCCGTTCCCATCTACATATTTCCGCAAAAGTTAATCGTTTTCCGCAGAATATAATCAATTTCTCCAGAAGAATCTTGACAGGAACTCTCTGGAATTGTATAGTCGAGGAAAAAGGTCTTTCACCCCGCCATGGCTGGGGCGGGCCGTGTCAACATCCACCCAAACCGACAAGGAGGAACCAGTATGGACAAACATGTGAAGCGGATCGGCGTCCTGACCAGCGGCGGCGACGCCCCCGGCATGAACGCCGCCGTCCGGGCGGTGGTCCGGACCGCCATCGCAAACGACATTGAATGCATCGGCATCCGCCGGGGCTGGGGCGGCCTCATCAACAGCGACTTCGTGCAGATGGACGCCGGCAGCGTCAGCCATATCATCGACAAGGGCGGCACCATTCTCTACACCGCCCGCAGCGAGGAGTTTTTGAGCGCCCCGGGCCGGGAGAAGGCCCTGGCCACCTGCAAGCTGCTGGGGCTGGACGGCATCGTGGCCATCGGCGGCGACGGCACCTTCCGGGGGGCCCTGGCCATCAGCCGCCAGGCGGCGGAGATGGCCCACCCCCTCCAGGTGGTGGGCATCCCCGCCACCATCGACAACGACATCGGCTGCTCCCACTACACCATCGGCTTCGACACCGCCTGCAACACCGCCGTGGAGTGCATCGACAAGCTGCGGGACACCATGCAGTCCCACGAGCGCTGTTCCGTGGTGGAGGTCATGGGCCGCCATGCCGGGTATCTGGCGCTGTACGTGGGCATCTCCGTGGGCGCCACCGCCGTGCTGATCCCGGAGCGGGAGGTGGACTTTGAACAGGACATCGTGGAGAAAATCCGCCGGGCCCGGCTGGCGGGCATCACCCACTACATGGTGGTGGTGGCGGAGGGCGCCGGCAGCGCCGTGGACATCGGCCGCCGCATCCACGACGAGATCGGCATTGATCCCCGGGTCACCGTGCTGGGCCACATCCAGCGGGGCGGCTCCCCCACCGCCCGGGACCGGGAGACCGCCAGCCGCATGGGCTACGACGCGGTGATGGCCCTGGCCGCCGGGCGGGGCAACCGCATCATCGCCACCCAGGACGGCCGCATCGTGGATCTGGACATGGAGGAGGCCCTCCAGATGACCAAGCCCTTCCAGATGGACCGCTACCAGATTCTGGAGGCCCTGACCAGCTCCGGCCGGGGCGAGACCGCGCTGTAAGCAGCCGTACATCAAAGAGGGAGCGTGCCCCTGCGGGGCACGCTCCCTCTTCTTCTATTTGTTCTGCCCGTAGGTCTGGAAGCGGCCCATGGCGGCGTCCATCTCCTCCGCCGTCAGCACCCGGGGCGTGCCCACGGCCATGGCCCGCCACTGGAGCTCCGCCACAAATTCCAGGTCCCGGGCCAGGGCGTAGGCGGCGGGCAAGCTCTCCCCCCAGGCCACCAGGCCGTGGTTGCCCAGCAGCACCGCCCGGCCGTCGCCGCAGGTTTCCACCGCCTGCCGCGCCAGCTCCTCCGTGCCGAAGAGGCGGTAGGGGGCGCAGGGCACCTCCGCCGCGCCGGCGGCGGCGATGGCATAGTGCACCGCCCGGAGGGGCTGGCCCAGCACCGCCAGGGTGGTGCAGTAGGTGGAGTGGGTGTGGACCACCGCCCGGGCGGCGCCGTGGCGGCGGTAGAACCGGGTGTGGAGGGCCCACTCGCTGGAGGGCTTCCGCTCCCCCTCCACCACATGGGCCTCCAGGTCTGTCACCACGATGTCCGCCGGGGTGATGGAGCCATAGTCCATGCCCGAGGGCGTGATGGCCATGAGGCCCGCCGCCGGGTCGTAGATACTGAGGTTTCCGCTGGTGCCGGTGCTCAGTCCGGCGGCGCTCATCCGCCGCCCCCACGCCGCCAGCTCCTCCCTTGCCGTTTGCAGCTTCATGGGCAAACCTCCCTTTCAAACATGGCCGGAGGGCGTCCTCCGGCGGGATTTCAGGCCGCGGGCCGGCGGCTCAGCAGGCGCCGCTTCCAGATGGAGGGGGCGAACAGCAGCAGCATGGGGAAGATCTCCAGCCGCCCCACCAGCATGTTGAAGGACAGCAGCAGCTTGCTCCAGGGGGAGAACATGGAGAAGTTGCCCATGGGGCCCACCAGCTCCAGCCCGGGGCCGATGTTGTTGATGCAGGCGGTCAGGGCGGTGAAGGTGGTGATGAGGTCGAACTGCTCCAGCGACAGCAGCAGGAAGGAGACGGTGAACACCAGGACGTACACGGTGAGATAGAGGTGGACGCTGCGCAGGTGCCGGTCCGTCAGGGGCTTGCCCTCGAAGCGGACGGTGGACACCGCGTTGGGGTGCAGCATCCGCCGCATGTCGCCGTAGGACGCCTTGGCCAGAATCACGATCCGGGCCACCTTGATGCCGCCGCCGGTGGACCCGGCGCAGGCTCCCACAAACATCAGCACCACCAAAATTGCCTTGGAGAAGGAGGGCCAGGTGTTGAAATCCACTGTGGAATAGCCGGTGGTGGTGATGACGGAGGAGACCTGGAAGAAGGCGTGGCGCAGGCTGACGGCGGCGGAGCCGTACAGGTGGGCGATGTCCACGGCGATGGCGATCACCGCCGCGCCCACGATCAGCAGATAGCCCCGCAGCTCCTCGGAGTGCAGCACGTCCCGGAACCGGCGGATCAGCAGGAAGTAGTACAGGTTGAAGTTCACGCCGAACAGCAGCATAAAAACGCCGATCACGATGTCGAAATAGGGGCTTTGGTAGGCGCCCACGCTGAGGTTGCGGCAGCTGAAGCCGCCGGTGCCGGCGGTGCCGAAGGCGTGGATGCTGGCGTCGAAGAGGGACATGCCCCCCAGGAGGAGCAGCACAATCTCCACCAGGGTCATGGCCAGATAGATGCCGTAGAGAATCTTGGCGGTGTCGCTCATGCGGCTGACCAGCTTGCCCACGGAGGGGCCGGGCACCTCCGCCCGCAGCAGGTGCATCCCGTGGCCGTCGGTCATGGGCAGGATGGCCATGACGAACACCAGCACGCCCATGCCCCCCACCCAGTGGGTGAAGCTGCGCCAGAACAGGCCACCGCGGCTCAGGGATTCGATCTCCGTGAGGATGCTGGCGCCGGTGGTGGTGAAGCCGGAGACGGTCTCAAACAGGGCGTCCACATAGGAGGGGATGTCCCCGGAGAGGACGAAGGGGAGGGCGCCGAAGGCCGACACGGCCATCCACGCCAGCGCCACCACCGCCAGGCCGTCCCGGGCGTACAGGGCGGTGCGCTTGGGCCGCCGTCCGCCCAGGGCCAGGCCCACCAGCACCAGAAGGACCATGGGCATGAAGAAGGGGGACATCGCCTCCCCGTGGGCCGCCGCCACCGCCATGGGCAGCGCCAGCAGCGCCGCCTCCGTCAGCAGGATGCGGCCGATGACGTAGCCGATCATTTGATAGTTCAACGCAATGCCTCCGCCTTCACTCTAAAATATCGCAGATGTCCTGCAGCGTGGTGTCCGTGGTCACCACGATCACATCGTCGTTGCGGTGCAGGACATCGTTGCCGGAGGGAATGATGATGCGGCCGTTCTGGCGGACGATGCCCGCCAGCAAAATGCCGCTTTTCAGCTTCAAATCCTTCAAAGGCACGCCGATGAACGGCACATCCCCCGTCACGCCGAACTCCAGGGCCTCCACCGCGCCGTCCACCAGGCGGTGCAGCGTCTTAATCTTGGCGCCGGAGGCGCTCTGCATGGCCCGGACGTACTGGACGATCAGCTCCGTGGTGACGGAGGCGGCGGACACGATGCTGTCGATCATGCCCGCAGCGGACACCAGGTCCACCAGGGGCTTGCGGTTGATTTTGGCCACCACCTTGCAGCAGTCCCCCGACTGCCTGGCGGCGCTCATGGACATGAGGATGTTGGCCTCGTCGATGCCGGTGATGGCCACGAAGGCGTCGGTCTGCTCAATGCCCTCCTCGTGGAGCAGCTCGCTGTCGGTGCCGTCCCCCACGATGACCAGGGCCCGGGGCAGCATCTCCCCCATCTGGACGCAGCGCTGCTCGTTCTGGTCGATGATCTTCACGGACATGCCCATCTCCAGCAGCTCCGAGGCCAGGTAGTAGCAGATTTTGCTGGCGCCCACAATCATCACGGAGGAGGCCCGGCTGCGGAACACCCCCAGGTGGCGGAAGAACTGGGAGAGCTGCTCCGGCGAGGCGGTGAGGTAGATTTTGTCGCCGGAGCGGAGGACGAAGTCGCCGGAGGGGATGATGGTCTCCCCCTTCCGGGCCACGGCGCAGATCAGCACCCGGACCCGGATGTTGCGGTACAGGTCCGAGAGCTGCATCCCGTCCAGGGAGGAGTGCTCCGACAAACGGTACTCCACCAGCTCCAGCCGCCCCTTGGAGAAGGACTCCAGCTTCATGGCCGCCGGGAAGCGCAGCACCCGGGCGATCTCCCGGGCGGCGGCCTTCTCCGGGTTGATGGCCATGGAGAGGCCCAGCTCTTCCCGCATGAAGCGCAGCTGGGTCTCGTACTCCGGGTTGCGGATGCGGGCGATGGTGTGGGCCACCCCCAGCTTCTTGGCAACCAGGCACGCCAGGATGTTGATCTCGTCGCTGGAGGCGGTGGCGATCAGCAGCTCCGCCTTGTCGCCGTCCGCCTCCTTCTGCACCTTGTAGCTGGCGCCGTTGCCGCACACCCCCATCACGTCGTAGATGTTGATGATGTTGTCGATCAGCTGGGCGTTCTGGTCAATGACCGTGACCTCGTTCTCCGCGGAGAGCTGCTGGATCAGCGCCAGTCCCACCTTGCCCGCGCCCACGATGATAATCCTCATATGTCCTTCCTCAATTTCCCTTCTATATTCTGTCTATGTCCCCCGCTGGAAAACCGGGGCAGCCAAATCTGTCCTGCAAATATAAAGGATTATACCCAATCTCCCCTGAAAAGGGAATACCTTTTCCCGTGGCTTTTGCAGAATTTTTGCGTCCCGGCGGACTTCTTCCATTTTTTCTCTTGACAAACCGCCGCCGCGTGCTTAGAATAAGCCTAAATTATTTTAGTTAAAAATTTTTAATTAAAATAATTGATATTTCGACATCAAGGAGTACCAATATGGAATTCGAGAAAGTGCGCGACATCATCGTGGAGACCATCGGCTGCGACGCCGAGCAGGTGACCCTGACCGCCAGCCTGGCGGACGACCTGGGCGCCGACTCCCTGGCCTCCGTGGAGCTGGTGATGGCTCTGGAAGAGGCCGCCGGCATCACCATCGACGACGCCGACGTGGCCAACCTCAAGACCGTGGGCGACATCATGGACTACCTGGCTGCTCACAAGGCCTGACCCCCTCCGGAGGGGGACCTCCCCCTCCGGAAACCACGTTCCGTGGAGAAAGGAAGCACCATGACCAACCAAGAAATTTATGATCTGATTGCCTGCTTTGAGCGCAGCTCCCTCCAGACGATGAAGCTGTCCCGGCAGGATTTTTCCATAGAGCTGACCCGCGGCGGCGCCCCTGCCGCCGTTCCC
>NZ_UQXD01000037.1 GCF_900544955.1 uncultured Oscillibacter sp. | reverse complement strand
TGCGGCCCGGGAGCACTGCTCCCGGGCCGCAGCCCCTTCAATCAGCCTCACAGCGGCAAAAGCCATGGTGCTTCCCCCAGGTGGGATGTCCACCTTGGAGAGGCGGCGGTTGCGCGCAGGATGCCACGGCCCGTTCCCAAACGCGCCGCAGGCGCGTTTGGGAACGGTTGAGGCCCGGGATCGCCGATCCCGGGCCTCTTCTTTGCACCTTATGTTCGCCCGCACAGCAGCCGCAGCGCCTCCAGGTATCCCGGCAGGCCGTGGCCTCGGACGGTGGCGGCACAGGCCGCCCGGAGGTAGGACACGTGGCGGAAGTCCTCCCGAGTGTCCGGGTCAGAGACGTGGACCTCCACCGTGGGGATGCCCACGGCCTTCACCGCGTCCAGCAGCGCCACGCTGGTGTGGGTGTAGGCGGCGGGGTTGATGATGATGCCGTCGGCGTGGTCGAAGTAGGCATGGTGGATGGCGTCCACCAGGTCCCCCTCGTGGTTGGACTGGAAGAAGGTCACCCGGACCCCCAGCCGGTCCGCCTCGGCGGAGATCATGGCCTTCAGGTCCTCGTAGGTGGCCCGGCCGTAAATCTCCGGCTGGCGGATGCCCAGCAGGTTCATGTTGGGGCCGTTAATCACCGCAATGTACACAAAAATCCCTCCAAATCGCGGCGGCGGTCTCCGCCGCCGTGCCGTTGTTCTCCACCGCCGCGTCCCGGAACCGGGCGTACAGCGGCGCTCGCTCCGCCCACATGGCGGCCAGGTCCGCCCCCTGGGACAGGGGGCGCCCGTCGGTGGGCAGGGCGTCCAGGTCCCGGATCAGGTGGTAGATGCGCCCATTTTGATGCAGCGCGGCGTAGTTGCGGGGGTCTTTCACCACGCCGCCGCCGGTGAGGAGGATTTTACCGGAGAGTTTTCCCGCCTCCGCCGTCTCCTCCCGCTCCAGCGCCCGGAAGGCGGCCTCGCCCCCCTGGGCGAAGATCTCCGGGATGGAGCACCCCGCCCGCTCCGCAATGCGCCGGTCGATGTCCACCGCCTCCCGGCCCGTCTGTTCCGCCAGGATGGCGCCCACGGTGGACTTGCCGCTGCCGGGCATTCCGATGAGGACCAGGTTGGCGGTGTCCCGCCGCAGCAGGGACAGAATGCGCTCTGCTTCCCCCGGGGGGATGGGGCGCCCGAAAAAGAGGGCCTCCGCCTCCACTGCCTGGGCCACCAGCATGGGCAGGCCGTCGGAGCAGGGAATGCCCAGGGCCTCCGCCTGCAAGAGCAGGGCGGTGCGCCGGGGATTGTACACCAGGTCCAGCACCCCCCGGCACCGGGGAAAGGCCCCCAGGTCCACTGGGGTGGCGCCGTTGCCGGGGTAGGTCCCCACCGGCGTGGCATTCACCACGATGCCGGCGTCGGCGTGGCGGTCCAGGGTGCCGTAGTGGTCCGGGCCGGAGCGGGAGATCACCGCCACCGCCCGGGCCCCCAACCGCCGGGCGCAGGCCTGGGCCGTCAGGGAGGCGCCGCCGCTGCCCAGAATCACCGCCTTCTCCCCCCGGAAGGAGATGCCCGCCCGCTCCGCCATGAAGCAGAAGCCCGCGGCGTCGGTGTTCCAGGCGTACAGCTTTCCGTCCGGCCGGCGGACCAGGGTGTTGACGCTGCCGATGGCCCGGGCCGCCGGGTCGATGACGTCGCAGTGGGCCATCACCGCCCGCTTGTAGGGGATGGTGACGTTGACGCCCCCCAGGTCCTCCCGGCGGAGGAAGTCCGCCAGCTCCTCCGGCTCCAGCTGGATCAGCCGGTAATCCGGGCAGCCCAGGGCCGTGTGGATGGGGACGGACCAGCTGTGCCCCAGCTTCCGCCCCAGCAGGCCGTAAACCTTCTCCGCCATATCAGATTTCGGCGTAGTTGCCCAGGAACTGGAAGCCGGCGCACAGGCGCTCCAGCTCCTCCAGCATGGGCAGAATGCCCGGCTCCTGGACGGAGGCCTCCAGCTCCAGGAAGAAGATGAACTCGAAGTTCCGGCCGCTGACGGGGCAGGACTCCAGCTTGGTCATGTTGATGCCCAGGGCCGCCAGCTTGGAGAGGATCTCGTACAGGGCGCCGGGCTTGTTGTCGCAGGAGATGATGAGGCTGATGCGGTTGGCCCCGGCGTAGATGACGGGGTCCCTGGTGATGCAGAAGAAGCGGGTGTAGTTGTTGTCACTGTCCTGGATGTCGTCGTTGACGCAGGCCAGGCCGTACAGCTCCGCGCAGGGGTGGGAGGAAATGGCGGCGGCGTGGCGGTTGCCGCTCTCGGCCACCAGCTTGGCGGCCATGGCGGTGTTGTCGCAGGGGATCACGTGGACGCCGCCCAGGCCGTCCAGGAACTTGCTGCACTGGCCGATGGCCTGCTGGTGGGAGTAGATCTCCGTGATCTCCTCCATCTTCACGCCAGGCAGGGCCAGCAGCTCGTGGCGGATGCACAGCCGGGTAGAGCGCACCACGGACAGCTTGTGGTCCTGGAGCAGCTCGTACACCGCCCGGACGGAGCCGTTGGAGCTGTTTTCAATGGGCAGCACGCCGAATTTGCACAGCCCCGACTCCACGGCGGACACCACCGCGTCGAAGGTCTTGACGTAGACGATGCTGCCCCGGGGCAGGATGCGGTCGCAGGCCACCTGGCTGTTGGCCCCCTCCACGCCCTGGCAGGCCACCAGGCCCGTCTGGGGGAAGACGGCGCTGCCCGCCGCCAGGGAGCGCTCCACCTGGGAGGCCACCTGGGTGGGGGCGGAGATCAGCTCCGCCTGCCGGGACCGGGCCAGCTCAAAGAGGGTGGAGAACAGGTGGTAGGCGTAGCGCTCCTTCTCCCCGGCGCGCTCCGTCACCCTGGCCAGCACGGCCCGCTCCCGCTCCTTGTTCAAAATGGGCAGGTGGTGCTCGTTTTTGTAGGCAGCTACGTCCTCCGCCAGGGCCATCCGCTCCAGAAACAGCTGCAGGAGCTGTTCGTCCACGGCGTCGATTTTCGTGCGGATTTCAGAAAGTTCCATGATGTCCCTCCAAAAGTAAATCTAATACGACCGCCGCGGTGACGGCCTCCACCACCGGGACGGCCCGGTGGGCGATGCAGGGATCGTGGCGGCCCCGGACGACCAGCTCCGCCTCCTCCATCCGGGAGAGGCTGACGGTCCGCTGGGACCGGGAGATGGACGGCGTGGGTTTGACTGCGGCCCGCAGCGTCACCGGCATCCCGGTGGTGATGCCCCCCAGGATGCCCCCCGCCCGGTTGCTGGCCGTGACGACGGAGCCCTCCTCCAGAGTGAAGGGGTCGTTGTTCTCCGATCCCCGGAGCCGGGCGGAGCCGAAGCCCAGGCCGAACTCCACACCCTTCACGGCGGGGATGCCGAAGAGGGCGGCGGCCAGCCGGTTTTCCACGCCGTCGAACATGGGGTCCCCCAGCCCGGCGGGCAGGCCCACGGCGGCGCACTCGATGACGCCGCCCACGGAGTCCAGGGACTGCCGGGCCTCCAGAATCAGGGCCTGCATCCGCGCTCCGGCCCCGTCGTCCAGCACCGGGAAGTCCTTGGCCGCCACGGCGTCGAACAGGGCGGCGGTGGGGTGCAGGGGGAAGGGGCTGTCCTCCTCTGTCCCCACGGCGGCCAGGTGGGCCCCCACGTGGACGCCCCGCCGGGCCAGAATCTGCTTGGCGATGCCCCCGGCGATGCACAGCGGCGCCGTCAGGCGGCCGGAGAAGTGGCCGCCGCCCCGCATGTCCGCCTGGCCGCCCCACTTCACAAAGGCGGTGTAGTCTGCGTGGGAGGGCCGGGGCTTGTCGGCGAGCTCGCCGTAGTCCCCGGAGTGCTGGTCGCTGTTTGCAATCACGGCGCACAGGGGGGCGCCGCAGGTGACGCCGTTTTCCAGCCCCGAGAGGAAGACGGGATCGTCGGCCTCCCGCCGGGCGGTGGAGAGGGGGCTGGTGCCGGGCTTCCGCCGGGCCAGGAAGGCGTTCAGCGCCTCCAGGTCCACGGCCTCCCCGGCGGGCAGGCCGTCGATGGTGACGCCGATGGCCCTGCCGTGGGACTGGCCGAAGACGGACACCCGCAGAAGCTTGCCGAATTCAGAGGACATGAACCACACCTCCCAGACGTTGATACTCCTCCCAGAAGCGGGGGTAGGACTTGTGGACCGCCTCCGCCCCCAGGATGGTGACGGGTGCGGCGCAGGCCGCGGCGGCCACCGCCGCGGCCATGACGATGCGGTGGTCGTTGGCCCCGTCCACCGTGCCGCCGCCCAGGGCGCTGCCGCGGACGGTGAGGCGGTCCGGCCCCTCCTCCGCCTGGACTCCCAGAGCGGTGAGCATCCGGCAGACGGTGGTCAGGCGGTCGCTCTCCTTCATCCGCAGCCGGGCGGCGCCCACAAAGCGCGTGACGCCGCTGCGGACCGCCGCCATCACCGCCAGGGGCGGCAGCAGGTCGGGGATGCCGGAGAGGTCGATCTCCGTGTCTCCGGGCCGGGCCAGCCGCCAGTAGAGGTCCGCCACCGCCATGTCCCCCTGGGCGGAGCGGGGGTTCAGACCCTGGATGTCCAGACGGCAGTCCAGGAAGTTGGCGGCGTACCAGAACCCGGCCTGGGACCAGTCCGCCTCAATGGCCACGTCCCGGGCCTGGTAGCGCTGACCGCCGGGGACGCGGAAGGTCTCGTAGTCCCGGTTCTCCACGCGGATGCCGAAGGCCGCCAGCATCTCCAGGGTCATGTCCACATAGGGCCGGGATTCCAGGGGGGAGGTCATGCGGATCTCCGACGCCCCGGGGAGCAGGGGCAGGGCGTACAGCAGGCCGGTGACGAACTGGCTGGACACGTTGCCGGGCAGACGGTACTCCCCCGGCGGCAGTGTGCCCTGAACCGACAGCGCCCCGGCGGAGCGGCGGCAGGCGATGCCCTTTTCCGCGAAGAGGTCGAAGTAGGGCTGCTGGGGCCGCTCCATCAGCCGTCCCCGGCCGGTGAAGACGCCCCCCTCCGCCACAGCCAGCGCCACGGGGAGGAGGAAGCGGAGGGTGGAGCCGGACTCCCCGCACTCCAGCAGGGGAAGGCCCCGCTGGCCCCGGGCCGCCAGCAGGGCGGCCACGCACCGCTTGGTGGCCTGGATGTCCTGGGAGTCCTCCAGGTTGGAGGGCATCCGGTCCGTCTCGCCGGAGAGGGCCAGGGCCAGCACCGCCCGGTGGGCCATGGATTTGCTGGGCGGCGGGGTCACGGCGCCGGAGAGGCGCCGGGGTTCGATGCGGACGTCCATTTACGCCTCCAATCCCGCCCGGATGACGGGCAGCAGCTCCCCTACCGGCACGGTTTTCAGCGTGCACAGGCCGATCCGCCGAGGGACCACCAGGGTGATCTCGCCGCCAGCGCGCTTCTTGTCGGCGGAGGCCGCCTGGGCCAGGGCCTCGGCGGGGAAATCCGTCCCCGTGGGCAGGCCGTTTTTGGCGACGCAGGCGGCGATGCGGGCGGCAATGGGGGCCTCCGTCCACCCCAGGGCCTCGGCGGCCCGGGCCATCACGCAGAGGCCCGCCGCCACGGCGTGGCCGTGGGGGATGGCATAGCAGCTGCACAATTCGATGGCGTGGCCCACGGTGTGGCCCAGGTTCAGCAGCCGCCGCTCGCCCTGCTCCCGCTCGTCCCGCTCCACCACGCCCGCCTTGTAGCGGACGCACCGGGCGATGACCTCGCCGGGGTCGGCGGTGAGGGCGCCGCCCTCAAAGAGGGAGAACAGCGCCTCGTCGCAGAGGACGCCGGTCTTGATGGCCTCGGCGGCGCCGTCGGCAAAGACGGCGGGGGGGAGGGTGCGGAGGCAGTCCGTGTCGCACAGCACGGCGGCGGGCTGCAAAAAGGCCCCCGCCAGATTTTTTCCCGCCGCCAGGTCGATGGCGGTCTTGCCGCCCACGGAGGAGTCCACGGCGGCGAGGAGGGTGGTGGGCAGCTGGACGCAGCGGATGCCCCGCAGGTACACGGCGGCGGCGAACCCGGCCATGTCACCGGTGACGCCGCCCCCCAGGGCCGCCACGCAGTCCGTCCGGGTGAGGCGGTGCTTCGCAAGAAATTCCAGGAGGCTGGAGAGGGTTTGGAGATTCTTATGGGCCTCTCCGGCGGGGAAGATGCAGCTGGAGACGGTGAAGCCCGCCCGCCGGAGGCTTTCCGCCACGGGTTCCAGATACAGCGGGGCCACCGTGCTGTCAGTGATGACCGCCATGTGGCAGGGGGCCGCCGTCTTTTGCAGCAGCTCCCCGCAGCGGGGCAGCAGCCCGCCGCCGATGGAGACGGCGTAGGCGGGGTCGGTGCGGACCGGGATGGTTTGGATGGGGCCGGACATAGGCACACTCCTTTATCATATCCCCCTCCCGCAGCCGGGAGGGAACCGGAGGGATCTCCGCCGGCGGCGGATGGGGCGGTGTTTTGCAGAGCAGGGGGCGGGGCGGAGGGGCTGCGCCCTCAGTTTCCGCCTGCGGAGGCCTTCTTCTCCCGGCCGTCCCGCAGGAGGCTGTGAAGCCGCTGGGCGTCCCGGGCCCGCAGGGCCTCGGCGTACTCCGTCAGGTGGAGAATCAGCTCGTCCAGCTCCGTGGTCAGGTAGTCGGCGTCGTCCAGAAACAGCTCCGTCCACATGTCCTCGTCCAGCCGGGCCACCCGGGTCATGTCCTGGAAGCTCCCGGCGGAGAAGCCCCGGCGGCGCTGGGCCTCGGGGGATTTGATGTAGGCGCTGGAGACGATGTGGGCCAGCTGGGAGGTGAAGGCGATGATGCGGTCGTGCTCCTCCGGGTCGGAGAAGGTGAGGCCCGCGAAGCCCAGGTCCAGGAAAAAGGCCTTCAGGGTCGCCAACAGCTGCATGTCCGTCCGCTGGTCGGGGGTGAGGATCATGGAGGCCCCCACGTACAGGCTGTCGCTGGCGGAGGTGAAGCCCCCCCGCTCCCGGCCCGCCATGGGGTGGCCGCCGATGTAGGCGAAGCCGTGGGCCGCGGCAATGGGGGCGATGTCCGCCACCACCGTCCGCTTCACGCCGCACAGATCCACCAGGATGGCGGACTTGGCGATGCGGGGGGCGTTTTGGCGGACCCACTCCACGGCGGCGCCGGGCCGGATGGCCACCAGAATCAAATCGCACTGGGGCAGGTTCTCCTCCGTCAGGGGGGCGTCGATGGCGCCGCACATCCGGGCCATGGTCATGGTCTCCCGGTCCAGGTCGATGCCATAGACCGTGTGGGCGGTGCGGGCCTTCACGCTCTTCGCCATGGAACCGCCGATGAGTCCCAGGCCAACGATACCGACGATCATCTTCTCACTCCTCCAGGGTTTTCAGCATGGCGTGGAGTTTCAAGAGCTTTCTGGCCAGGGGGTCGAACACCTCCGGCTTCAGGGACTGGGGGCCGTCGCACAGGGCATGGGCCGGGTCGTTGTGGACCTCGATCTGGAGGCCGTCGGCCCCGGCGGCCACAGCGCCCATGGCCAGGGGCTCCACCAGCCAGCTCTTGCCGGTGGCGTGGCTGGGGTCGATGATGATGGGCAGGTGGGTGAGCTTGCGCAGCACGGGGATGGCGGCCAGGTCCAGCGTGTTGCGGGTGTAGCTCTCAAAGGTGCGGATGCCCCGCTCGCAGAGGATCACGTTCTCGTTGCCGCCGGCCATGACGTACTCGGCGCTCATGAGCCACTCCTCGTAGGTGGCGGACATGCCCCGCTTAATCATGATGGGTTTGTCCTGGTGGCCCACGGCCTTCAAAAGGTCGAAGTTCTGCATGTTCCGGGCGCCGATCTGGATCACGTCCACGTCCTTGAACAGGGGGAGCTGGCTCAGGTCCATCAGCTCCGTGACGATGGGGAGCCCCGTCTCCTGCCGGGCCACCTTCAAGTACTCCAGGCCCGTGGCGCCCAGGCCCTGGAAGGAGTAGGGGGAGGTGCGGGGCTTGAAGGCGCCGCCCCGGAGCATGGTGGCCCCGCTGGCCTTCACCGCCTTGGCGATGGCCACCACCTGCTCCTCGCTCTCCACGGAGCAGGGGCCCGCCATGATGGACAGCGTGCCGCCGCCGATCTGAGTGTTGCCCACGCGCACCACGGTGTCCGCGGGGTGGAACTTGCGGTTGGCGTTCTTGTAGGGCTCCTGGACCCGCTTCACGTCCTCCACAATATCCAGGGCGGAGATCAGGTCGATGTCCAGCTGAGAGGTGTCGCCCACCAGGCCCAGAATGGTGTTGGCCTCGCCGATGCTGGTGTGGATGATGATGCCCTTCTCCTGGAGCCAGGAGATCAGGCTCTCCAGCTGGTCGCGGTTGGGGTTGTGTTTCAGAATGACGATCATGTGATGTTCCTCCTTCAAATCTTCACAACGGCACAAAAAAGACCCGCAGCCGGTATTGGCTGCGGGTCGTCATGTACGGACAGTTTTTGACAAAACCGACGTTACACGCGGGCGCTTTCAGCCAAACCGAAATAAGCCTTACCATAAAAGTAGGTAAAGCTAAAGTAACGGTATTCGGCTGCCCGGGTGAGATTGGTCATGTCACAGGTCCCTCTTGTTCTCTTTAGATGTTTAAAGCATAACACTTTGGGAAGGGAATGGGAATTGTGAATCTATCCAAACAATGGGAGGCGACGAGTGGGAAACTTGTCTGTATCGACAAAATCAGGAGGCCGCGGGCAGGCAGCCCGCCATCAGCAGCGCGGTGGCCCGGAGGATGTACTGCACATCCCGGCGCATGTCGGCCACGGTCTCCATGTACTGGTCGTGCAGCTCGTCGATGGCGTCCACCAGGTCCTGCCGGGCCTTGGCCCGCCGCAGGGTCTGGCTCTCCAGATACTCCGCCAGGTACTGGCGCAGCTCATCCTCGTATTGCCGGTGGGCGATGAGGCTCTCCGGATAGTCCTCGTTGTGGGGGTAGGTGAAGGCGTCGGCCAGGTAGTGGGTCAGCTTGCCCAGGGTATAGTACTGCCAGATGTTCCAGCGGGAACGGGTCTGAAGGCTCTTGATATGGGCGTTGATGTACAGCTGGGAATTGGTGAAATTATGGCCCCGGAGCGTCTGGGCCCGGCGGGAGCCTTTGAGATAGGTCAGCGGATTGCAATCGGGCTGGAAAGAGCCGAACAGAAAGGCCAATTCATAGCGCTTTGCCCGGAATCCATGCTCGCATTCCAGCAGCATAGAGGCCAGGAGCTTGTGACTGCGTTTTTGCAAGGTGCCACCTCCGAGAGTTTGATCGAACTAACAACGACGTCAGTATACCACGTACGGCGGGGGGAAGCAAGAGCAACTTTTTGTAAAACACATAAAATCTGTGGAAACTGACCGATTGCAATGGAGGGGAAAATGGGATACAATAGCCCAGAATCCAAGTTGAGGAATGAGAGGAAAACCACCATGACGGAATTGACTCCCACCCGCAGGGGCCGCCTGGCACAGGCCGGGGACTGGCGGCGGCAGTACCAGGCGCTGCTGGCGGCGCCGGACCAGGCGGCGGCGCTGATCCGCAGCGGCGACACGGTGGTGTGCACCGGCGGCGCCAACTGGCCCTATGCGGTGGAGACCGCCCTGGCCCGGCATCTGCGGGCCGTGGGCGGTCACGTGGAGCTGAACTCCCTGTTCGCCCCGGCGGACGCCGCCATCCTCCAGCCGGAGAACCGGGATCTGGTGACGTACAACGTCAACTTTTTTGCCTCGGACCGGACCCTGGTACCCCAGGGCAACGTCCACTTCGTCCCCACCAATCTCAGCCAGACCGGGGAGTGGATGGCCTCCCGCCGTCCCCGGGTGGCGGTCATCACCTGCGCCCCGCCGGACGAGAACGGCTGGATGAGCCGGACCCTCTGGGGCGCCCACCTCCACCGGACGGTGCTGGAGCAGTGCGAGACGGTGATTGTGGAGGTGAATCCCCGGATGCCCGCCATGTCCAGCGAGGGGGAGGCCCACCTGCTGTTCCACGTGTCCGAGGCGGACGCCATTGTGGAGGCCGACTGGCTGCCGTCGGAGAATCTGCCGGTGCCCGCCCAGGAGGAGGACCGGCTCATCGCCGGCCACATCGCCGAGCTGGTGCCCGACGGGGCCTGCATGCAGTTCGGCCTGGGGGGCCTGGCCAACGCCGTGGGGGACTGCCTGGCCTACGCCGGGAAGCGGGACCTGGGCATTCACACGGAGGTTTTGACCAACTGCGTGGCGGAGCTGATCCGGAAGGGCGTGGTGAACAACAGCCGCAAGCAGGTGCTGCCCGGCCGGGCGGTGGGGGCCTTCCTGGTGGGGGACCGGGGGCTGTGGTCCTATGCGGATGGAAACCCGGTGTTCACCTTCAAGGAGATCGACTGGGTGAACAACCCCCGGCGCATCGCTCTGAACGACCGCGTGGTGTCGGTGAACAACGCCATGGAGGTGGACCTCACCGGCCAGGTGAACGCGGAGAGCGCCGGCGGGAAGATGTACTCCGGCACCGGCGGCCAGCTGGAGTGGGTCATCGGCGCCCAGTGGTCCAACGGGGGCAAGAGCATCATCGCCCTGCGGTCCAGCTATGTGGACAGGAGCGGCGTCCGCCGCTCCAAGATCAAGGCCCAGCTGCCCCCGGGCAGCGTGGTGACCACCCCCCGGACCATGGTGCAGTACGTGGTGACGGAGTACGGCGTGGCGAACCTGAAGTACAAGAGCTGCCGGGAGCGGGCCAAGGCCCTCATCGCCATCGCCCATCCGGATTTCCGGAAGGATCTGGAGCGGGAGATGCCCCTTTGAAGAAATACTGCCAAGACGCCGCCTGGGAACAGGCGGCGTCTTGTTGTGTTTTGCCGAAAGTGCCGGGGCGCCCCTGGTTTCATTTGACATCGCCGGGGGATGTCCGTAAAATAAGAGGGAAAGTTTGTGAAAAAGGTGGCGAACAGATGAAAATCCTGCTGCAGATCGGCGTCGTGTTCGGGGTGTACTGGGTGAGCCAGTGCATCGAGGCGGTGCTGCCCTTCCCCTTTCCCGCCAGCGTCATCAGCTTGCTGCTGCTGCTTTTGCTGCTGGCGGCGGGGCTGGTCAAGGTGGACCATGTCCGGGAGAAGGCCGACTTTCTCCTGGGGAACCTGGGCTTTTTCTTCGTGCCGGTGTCGGTGGGCATCATGAACTACGTGGACGTCATCCGGGCCAACGCGGCGGCCTTCCTCACGGTGTGCGTGGTGTCCATGGTGCTGACCTACGGGGCCACCGTCTGGGCGGTGCGGCTGACCTGCCGCCTGCTGGAAAAGAAGCGGGGAGGGGAGCGGGCATGAGCGTACTGCTGGAATCGCCCTTTCTCGGCATCACGCTGACGGTGGCGGCCTACTGGGTGGGTGTCAAGCTGCAAAGGCGGACGGGGCTGGTGCTGTGCAACTATATGATCGTGGCGGTGGCGCTGCTGGTGGCGGTGTTGACCGTCTTCCGCATCCCCTACGAGGCCTATTACAACGGCGGCAGCGTCATCAACATGTTCCTGGGCCCCGCCACCGCCTGCATGGCGGTGTCCATCTACGCCAAGATGGACCTGCTGAAAAAGAACTGGCTGCCGGTGCTGGTGGGCTGCTCGGTGGGGGTGGTCACCTCCATCGCCAGCATTCTGGCGCTGTGCCGCCTCTTCGGCTTGGACCGGGAGATGACCATGTCCCTGCTGCCCAAGTCCGTCACCACCCCCATCGCCACGGTGGTCTCCCAGGACCACGGCGGCATCGTGGCCATCACGGTGGCGGCGGTGATGGTCACCGGCATCCTGGGCAACCTGGCGGCCCCCTTCCTGGTCAAGCTGTTCCGGGTGAAGGACCCCCTGGCGGTGGGCCTGGGCATCGGCGCGTGCAGCCACGCGGTGGGCACCGCCAAGGCCATGGAGCTGGGGGAGACGGAGGGCGCCATGAGCGGCCTGGCCATCGGGCTGTGCGGCATCCTCACCGCCGTCCTGGCCCTGGCCTTCGACCTCCTGGTGTAAGCGGATTCCCCGCCCCGGGTAAGGAGCGGCTTTGCGGCGGAGCCCGCGGCGGAACCGGAAAAGAACAAGGAGAACCCATCATCCGGCCCGCAGCCGGGCGGAGGGCCTGAACAAGCAAGCGCGGGGAACGCCATGGCGTTCCCCGCGCTTGCTTGTTTCCAGATCAATCGGGCTTGCGCAGCGGCCCGGCCGCCTCACACGGAGAACAGCAGGTCGGAGTAAACCGGGAAGGGCCAGTACTCGCTGGCGGTGAGATTCTCCAGCTTGTCGGCGGCGGCGCGGGCGGCGGCCATGGCCGGGACGATGACGTTGTGGCTGTAGTCCATGGCCTCCTCGGGATTGGCGGGCACGCCGTCCAGGGCCCCCTCCAGGCGGATGCAGGCATCCAGCAGCTCGTCGGTGAGGGCGGCGACCGCGGCGGCGGTGGTCTTCTCGTACTTGCAGGCCACGCCGCAGGTCTCCTTGGCGTCGGCCCGCTGGCACAGGTCGGTGGCGTAGCCGGAGACGGCGGGGAGGATGTCGTGGCGGATCATATTCACCATGGTGTTGGCCTCGATGGAGATGACGGTGTTGTAGTTCTCCACGTGAATCTCGTACCGGGCCTGGATCTCCTCCTTGGTGTAGATGCCGTGGTTGACGAACAGCGCCACGTTCTTGGGGGCGATGTAGGCGGGCAGGGCGTCGGCGGTGGACTTCAGGTTGCATAGCCCCCGTTTCTCCGCCTCGGCGATCCAGGCGTCGTCGTAGCCGTTGCCGTTGAAGATGATGCGCTGATGCTCCGTGAAGGTCCTTTTGATGAGGGCCGCCAGGTCCGCCTGGAAGTTCTGGGAGTGCTCCAGCTCGTCGGCAAACTGCTTCAGCTCCTCGGCCATCATGGTGTTCAGGGCGATGTTGGGGCCGGAGATGGACTGGGAGGACCCCAGCATCCGGAACTCGAACTTGTTGCCAGTGAAGGCCATGGGGGAGGTGCGGTTGCGGTCGGTGTTGTCCTGGCGGATGGAGGGCAGCACGTCCACGCCGATTTGCAGCGTGCGCTTGCCGGCGTCCTTGAACTCGGTGCCCTGGATGATGGACTCCACCACGGCGTTGAGCTCGTCGCCCAGGAAGATGGAGATGACCGCGGGGGGCGCCTCCTGGGCGCCCAGGCGGTGGTCGTTGCCGGAGAAGGCCACGGTGGTGCGCAGGAAGTCCTGGTATTCGTCCACGCCCTTGACGAAGGCGGCCAAAAACAGCAGGAAGCGGGCGTTCTGGCTGGGAGTGGAGCCGGGCTTGAAGAGGTTTCTGCCCGTGTCGGTGCCCAGGGACCAGTTGTCGTGCTTGCCGGAGCCGTTGACGCCGGCGAAGGGCTTCTCATGCAGCAGGCACACCAGGCCGTGCCGGTCGGCCACCTTCTTCATCATCTCCATGGCCAGCTGGTTGTGGTCGCAGGCGGTGTTGGCGTCGGAGAAGATGGGGGCCATCTCGTGCTGGGAGGGGGCCACCTCGTTGTGCTTGGTCTTGCTCAGCACGCCCAGGGCCCACAGCGTCTCGTCCAAATCCTGCATGTAGGCGGCCACGCGGGGCTTGATGGCGCCGAAGTAGTGGTCCTCCAGCTCCTGGCCCCGGGGGGGCTTGGCGCCGAAGAGGGTCCGGCCGGTCATCCGCAGGTCCTCCCGCTGGTTGTAGAGCGCCTTGTCGATCAGGAAGTACTCCTGCTCGGGGCCCACCTGAGGGATGACCCGCTTGCTCTCCGTGTCGCCGAAGAGGCGCAGGATGCGGATGGCCTGGCGGCTCACCTCGTCCATGGAGCGCAGCAGGGGGGTCTTCTTATCCAGCGCCTCGCCGGAGTAGGAGCAGAACACGGTGGGGATGCACAGAGAGCCCTCTTTGATAAAGGCGAAGGAGGTGGGGTCCCAGGCGGTATAGCCCCGGGCCTCGAAGGTGGCCCGCAGGCCGCCGGAGGGGAAGGAGGAGGCGTCGGGCTCGCCCCGGACCAGCTCTTTGCCGGAGAACTCCATGATGATCTTGCCGCCGCCCACGGGGGTGATGAAGCTGTCGTGCTTCTCGGCGGTGACGCCGGTCATGGGCTGGAACCAATGGGTGTAGTGGGTGGCGCCTTTGGACAGGGCCCACTGCTTCATGGCCTCGGCGATCTCGTTGGCGGTGGAGATGTTCAGGGAGGTGCCCTCTGTGACGCACGTTTTCCACGCGCCGTAGGACGCGGAAGAGAGGCGCTCCTTCATGGTCTCCTCATTGAAGACCAGACTGCCGAACAGCTCGGGAAGTTTCGCAGATGTGCTCATAACATTCATCCTCCTATTGTTCTATATCAAATACTATCATAAAACGGCGGGAACGCAATAGGTAATACTTCTAGTTTTTCGCCGGCTCACTGGCCGCTGGCACCGTAGTTTGCCAGCACCCGGGCGGAGGGATCGGTGACGTCGCAGCCCGCCCAGGACCTGTTGGGCATCCAGTAGTCCGCAATCATGGCCGCCTGGCCGGGATAGTGCTGTTCAAAGAGCTCCCGGTACAGCAGGCTCTCCTTGGTGAAGGGAGGACAGTGGCCGTATGCCCGCCGCCGGCGGTGGAACTCCGCGTCGGTGTACCGCTCCTCGGCGTAGGCCTTCAGATCGTCCACCATGGAGTGGCCCACGGCGTCGGAGAAGGCGGCCTTCTGGCGCCAGAGAATCCCCTCGGGCAGCAGATGGTCCTCCGCAAAGGCGCGGCGCAGCAGGTACTTGCCCATGCCGTAGGTGTTCTGCTTCAGCCGGGGGTCGAGGCGCATGACGTACTGAACGAAATCCAGGTCCCCGAAGGGCACCCGGGCCTCCATGGAGTTGGCGGAGATGCAGCGGTCCGCCCGCAGCACGTCGTACATGTAGAGCTCATCCACCCGTTTCTTGCTCTCCTGCTGGAAGGCCTGGGCGCTGGGGGCGAAGTCGGTGTACTTGTAGCCGAACAGCTCGTCGGAGATTTCACCGGTGAGCAGCACCCGGATGTCGGTGGTCTTGTGGATGGCTTTGCAGCACAGGTACATGCCCATGCTGGCCCGGATGGTGGTGATGTCCCAGGTGCCCAGCAGGGCAATCACCTCCTCCAGGGACTGGAGGACCTCCTCCCGGGTCATGAAGACCTCCGTGTGGTCGGCGCCGATGAAGTCGGCCGCCTCCCGGGCGTATTTCAGGTCGATGGCGTCGGTCTCCATGCCGATGGCGAAGGTGCGGATGTGCCGGCCCAGCACGACGGCGCTGATGGCGCACACCAGGGAGGAGTCCAGCCCGCCGGAGAGCAGGAAGCCCAGGGGGGCGTCGGCGTCCAGCCGCTTATCCACGGCGGCAATGAGCTTGTTGCGGATCTGGCGGCAGGCGGTGTCCAGGTCGTCCTCGGAGTGGGCTTTCACGGTGGTCAGGTCCGCGTAGCGGACGAACTGGCCGTAGGCGTAGTAGTGGCCCGGAGGGAAGGGACACACCTCCCGGCACAGGCCCACCAGGTTTTTGGCCTCGCTGGCGAAGACGATGGCGCCGTCTTTGTCGTAGCCGTAGAACAGGGGGCGGATGCCGAGGGGGTCCCGGGCGGCGATGAGGGAGTCGGTCACGGAGTCGTAGAGGATGAGGGCAAACTCCGCGTCCAGCCGGGAGAACATGGACAGGCCGTACTCGTGGAACAGGGGGAGGAGGATTTCGCAGTCGCTGCCGCTGCGGAAGGTGTACTTCTCCGCCAGCTTTCGCTTCAGGGCGCGGAAGCCGTAGAGTTCGCCGTTGCACACCACGTAGTCGCCCTCCAGCTCGAAGGGCTGCATCCCGGCCTCCGTCAGCCCCATGACGGCCAGACGGTGGAAGCAGAGGTAGCCGGAGGGGGTCTCGATGACGCGGGACATGTCGGGCCCCCGGGAGCGGGTGCGGTTGAAATAGGGCAGCAGCGCTTCTTTGGTGAGGGTCTTTTTGGAAAACCCCATGATGGAACACATATACAGCACCTCCAGATATAAAAAACGCAGCTATCTCCTAAATTTTAGGACGAATAGCTGCTATCCGCGGTGCCACCTAATTTACCTCCCCTGGCGGGGACGGTCACCTTCAAGGCTCCAACAAGCCCGTGTGAGGTAACGATCACAACTCGTCGCACTTACTGGCGGAAGCCCGCGTTCAGATTGCGGCTACGGAGTGTTCTTCCCACGGCCTCCTGTACGGGGTTTCCACTGTCCCCCGATCACTGAGACGGAACGTCCATGGTACTTTTCTCCATCAGCGCCTTTGCCGATATTTGCAATGGATGTTTGGAGTGTACCACCCGGGGGCCGCCCCTGTCAACAGCAAAACCACCAAAAGCAAACAGCCCCAAAAACCGAATTTCTGGAAATCCGGGAAAAGATTCACAAGGCCGGGAACAAAAACTGGCCCACCGGTGCGGACAGTCCTCCTCCAAAGGGCGACATCCGCCGGAGACGGCGAAGAAAGAGCGCGGGGGCGCCCCCGTGGGATGCGCCCCCGCGCTCAGGCTGTCGAAAAAGTCCTTCGGCCTTTCCCGACAGCCTAAAAATGCCGCGATTTTTGCCCCGCTGAGGCGGATCAAAAATCTGCCGCTTCGCGGCTCAAACGCCTGCTGTGCAGGCTTTTTGACGGCATTCGAGCCCATTCGAGGCGGGCTGCCGCCCCCTCAAGCGCCCCCGCGCTCGTACCGCGTCAGAGGTTGATTTCCGGCTTCTCCCCGCCGGCCTGGCTCAGCAGCGGCTCCACCCGGCGAAGGAAGGCCTCCACCTGCTCCGGGCAGCGGCCGATGTAGGCGCCGGGCGTCAGCACGGCCTCCATCTCCGCCTCCGTCATGCCAAAGGCGGGCTCCGCCGCCAGGCGCTGGAGCAGGTCGCACTTCCCGCCCTCCTTCATTTTGGCGGTGGCGGCCATGGAGCAGGTGCGGATGATCTCGTGGAGGGCCTGGCGGTCGCCGCCTCGCTTCACCGCCTCCATCATCAGGTTCTCCGTGGCGATGAAGGGCAGGTACTCCCGCACCGCGGCGTCCACCACCTTTTCGTTGACGTGGAGGCCGTCGGTGACGTTCTGGCTGAGGCGCAGCACGGCGTCCGCGCAGAGGAAGCCCTCGGGCATGGAGATCCGCCGGTTGGCGGAGTCGTCCAGGGTCCGCTCCAGCCACTGGACGGCGGCGGTCATGGGGGCGTTCATGGCGTCGGCCATCAGGTAGCGGGAGAGGGAGCAGATCCGCTCGGAGCGCATGGGGTTGCGCTTGTAGGCCATGGCGGAGGAGCCGATCTGGTTTTTCTCAAAGGGCTCCTCCACCTGCCGGTCATGCTGGAGGAGGCGGATGTCGTTGGCCATCCGGTAGCAGCTCTGGGCGATGGCGGAGAGGACGTTCAAAATGCGGCTGTCCACCTTCCGGGGATAGGTCTGGCCGCAGACGGCGAAGCACTCGTCAAAGCCGAAGGCGGCGGAGATCTGCCGGTTCATCTCGTCGATCTTGCCGCCGTCCCCCTCGAACAGGTCCATGAAGCTGGCCTCGGTGCCGGTGGTGCCCCGGCAGCCCAGGAATTTCAGGTGCTCCAGCACGAAGTCCAGCTCCTCCAGGTCCGCCAGCAGGTCCTGCATCCACAGCGTAGCCCGCTTTCCCACCGTCACCAGCTGGGCGGGCTGGTAGTGGGTGTAGCCCAGGGTGGGGACGGCCTTGTACTGGTCGGCGAACTTGCTCAGGTTGGCCAGCACGGCGATGAGCTCGCCCCGGAGGTAGCGCAGCCCCTCCCGGTAGAGGATGAGGTCGGCGTTGTCGGTGACGTAGCAGCTGGTGGCCCCCAGGTGGATGATGCCGGCGGCGGAGGGGGCGGCCTTGCCGTAGGTGTACACGTGGGCCATGACGTCGTGGCGGACCTCCTTCTCCCGGGCCGCCGCCGTCTCGTAGTCGATGTCCGTCAGGTGGGCCTCCAGCTCCGCCACCTGCTCCGCCGTGATGGGCAGGCCCAGGTTGTGCTCCGCCCGGGCCAGGGCCGCCCACAGGCGGCGCCAGGTCTCAATGCGCATGTCGGGGGAGAACAGGTGCAGCATGAATTCGGAGGCGTACCGGGACGCCAGGGGGGATTCGTAGCGGTTCTTGGACATGGGGGGTCCGCCTTTCTTCCTGTCAAAAGTGAGGAGGCACCGCTCGGTGCCTCCAGTGGTCTCCTGTCCGCCGGAGGCGGAAGGTGCCCCGGGGCGGGGCCGTGCGGGGGAAAGCGGGTCAGCGCAGGATGATGGCGTCCCGCTCCGGACCCACGGAGACGTAGGTGATGAGGCAGCCGATGGCCTTTTCCACGTACTCCACATACTTCCGGGCGGCCTCGGGCAGGTCCTCCCAGGTCCGCACGCCGGAGATGTCGCACTGCCAGCCCTCCAGGTACTCCACCACGGGCTTGGCGTCGGGCAGCAGGGCGGGGAAGGGGAAGTCGTCGGTCAGCGCCCCGTTCAGCTCATAGCGGGCGCAGACGGGGATTTGGTCCAGGTAGCTGAGCACGTCCAGCTTGGTCAGGGCGATGTCCGTGACGCCCTGGCACGCCGCGCCGTAGCGGGTGGCCACGATGTCGATGGGCCCCACCCGGCGGGGACGGCCGGTTTTGGCGCCGTACTCGTTGCCCGCCTGCCGCAGCTTCTCCGCCTCCTCGCCGAACCACTCGCAGGTGAAGGGGCCCTCTCCCACGCAGGAGGAGTAGGCCTTCACCACGCCCACCACCTTGTCCAGCTTGGCGGTGGGCAGGCCGGAGCCCACGGGGGCGTAGGCGGCGATGGCGTTGGAGGAGGTGGTGTAGGGGTAGATGCCGTAGTCCAGGTCCCGCAGGGAGCCCAGCTGCGCCTCAAAGAGGATGCGCTTGCCCTGGTCCTGGGCCTGGCGCAAAAAGGCGCCGGTGTCGCAGATAAAGGGCTTGATCTTCTCGCCGAAGTCCGCCACCCAGGCGCGCAGATCGTCCATGGTGTAGGGCTTGGCGCCGTAGACCTTCTCCAGCGTCAGGTTCTTCCACTCCAGAATCCCCGCCAGATGCTCCCACAGCTTTGCCGGGTACAGCAGCTCTCCGGCCATGACGGTCTTCTTCTGAAACTTGTCGGAGTAGAAGGGGGCGATGCCCTGCTTGGTGGAGCCGTACTTCTTGTCCGCCAGGCGCTGCTCCTCCAGGGCGTCCAGGTCCCGGTGCCAGGGCAGCAGCAGCGAGGCCCGGTCGCTGATTTTCAGATTCTCCGGCGTGATGGAAACGCCCTTGGTAATCACGTCCGCCATCTCGGCCCACAGGCTCTCGCAGTCCAGCGCCACGCCGTTGCCCAGAATGTTGACGACATCTTTGCGGAAGATGCCGGAGGGCAGCAGATGCAGGGCAAATTTGCCCTGGTCGTTGACCACGGTGTGGCCGGCGTTGCCGCCGCCCTGGTAGCGGACGACCACATCATAGTCGCTGGTGAGCAGGTCCACCATGCGGCCCTTGCCCTCGTCGCCCCAGTTGACGCCTACAATGGCACAGTTCGACATCATTCAAAACCTCCCGGTTTTATTTTGCATAAACCGGCCGGGCCATACCGACCCAGCCTAAAACATTATATCGACACTTTTCACATAAGTAAAGTATAAACTTGTGATATTGGAGATAAATTTCCCTAATAGGTTGACCTTTTGCCCTCCCGATTGGCCCCCATCCGCCGACTCCGGCGGGTTTTTGCCCGCCGGGGGCAAAAAAGCCTTGCAACCGGCCGGTAAATCGTTTATAATCGTTCCCGACAGGTGCCATCTCCCTGTCCAAGCGCCCCGCCGGGGCGTTCGTTCGGCAGATCTGCCGTTCTCTAAACAAAAAAATGGAGGTTTCGCAGGGCCTTATCCTGCGCGTATTGCTGCCGTTTGGGGCAAGGGACCTCCAACACCCGTCAAGGAGGTCTTTTTTCATGTCCAAATCCCGCTTTACTTCCCGCCAGATCGCCACCGCAGGCATCATCGCCGCCCTCTACGCCGGCCTCACCCTGCTGCTCCCCATCCCCCAGTACGGGGCCGTGCAGTTCCGGGTGGCCGAGGCCATGACGGTGCTGCCCTTCCTGTTCCCGGAGGCCGTCCCCGGCCTGGCGGTGGGCTGCTTCCTGGCCAATCTGCTGGGCTCCCCCTACGTGCTGGACTGGGTGTTCGGCACCCTGGCCACTCTGCTGGCCGCCCTGTGGACCTCCCGGCTGAAAACCCGGGCGCTGGCCCCCCTACCCCCGGTGATCTGCAACGCCGTCATCGTGGGGGCGGAGATCGCCTACTTCTCCGTGCTGGACGGCGCCGCCTTCCTCCCAGCCTTCGGCTTCAACCTGGTGACGGTGGGCCTGGGGGAGGCCGCCGCCTGCTTTGCGCTGGGGCTGCCCCTGCTCCACTGGCTCCCCACCATTCCCGCCCTGCGGCGCCGGGCCGTCTGACACGCAAAAAAATGCGCTCCGCCGCAACGGAGCGCATTTTTGCACGCTGACAGGCTTACAGCGCCTTGAACTCGTCCTTGCCCACGCCGCAGAGGGGGCACACCCAGTCCGCGGGCAGGTCCTCCCACTTGGTGCCGGGGGCGATGCCGTTGTCCGGATCGCCGGCCGCCTCGTCGTAAATATAGCCGCAGGGCTCGCACTCGTACTGCTTCACTGTGGTTTCCTCCTTATTGTCCTAACGATTTGATTTGAATATAAACCGGGGATTGCCGCATTGTCTATTGCATATGCAACTATTTTCCGCCCTGTTTCCGGAGCTTTGCCTTGACCTCCGGCGACAGCACCCTGGCCGCCAGCCGCACCGGCAGGGGCGGCAGGTTGCAGAAGGTCTTGCGTACCTGGTCGAAGGGCTCCAGGGCGTAGGCGGCGAAGAAGGCCGCCCGCTGGGGGGAGGCGGGGATGGGCGAGGCCAGCCGGGGATTCCCCGCGATGGCGCGCTCCGCCGGGAAGGCCTTCCGGGCCAGGGGGAGCTGGTCGAAGATGTGACTGCCGTGGGGCGTGTTCACCATCAGGAGGCTGACGCCCTTCTCCTGCTGGTCCGGCAGCTCCTCGGGCCGCAGGCCCCAGAAGTCCCCCAGGGTGAAGTCCCCGGGCCGGGTCATGGAGGTGTAGACGCAGCGGTGGCAGGCGGGCCGCAGGAACAGCGCTCTGCCGTAGGCCCTGCCGTATTCTGTGCGGAACAGGGGCGCGGTATCCACGGTGCCGTCGTCGTAGACGGTGGTGAGGTGGCTGTCCTTCCAGCCGGTGACCTTGTTGCGGAAGCGCACCGCCTGGAGGCCCTTCCCCTTTCGCCGCTGGATGGAGGCGGCCATGTCCTCCCACACGCCGGGGGACGGCACGCCGTGGCATACCAGGTCGCAGGTGGTCAGATTCTCCGGGCGGCCGCCCAGAAAGCGGTACAGGCCGTCCACCTGGCAGGGCGTGCCGGAAAACAGCACCTGCCGGGTCTCCAGCGCCACCCGGATCTCCCGGAAGGTGTCACCCAAGTCGCTCTGGACGTACTTGGACCCCCGGAGGCGCCACAGCTCCTCCTTGCGGAAGCAGGCCACGTGGCGCAGGTGCTGCCGCCCGTCGAAGGCGGCGCCGTACACCACGCCGCCCCCCTCCAGCACATACTCCGCCAGGGCGGTGAAGGCGCCGCCGGAGGTGGAGTCCCGGCGGATGCCGTCGTCCCTGTGCCAGGCGGCGTACACTGCCGGGAAGGCGCCCTGGGGCCGGGGGTGCAGCAGGGGGCACACGGCGGTGCAGCGGCCGCAGTGGACGCAGGCCGCCGGGTCCACCACGGGATAGGCGAAGCCCTCCCGGTCCCGCTCCATGGAGATGGCGTCCCGGGGGCAGATGCTCTTGCAGGCGCCGCAGCCGGTGCAGCGGCTGCGGTCCGCCAGCAGCGGGCCCTCCTCCGCCGGGGCGGCATCAATGCCGGCGGCGGACGGCGCGTCCGCCAGGGCGGCTCCCAGATAGTCCAGGGACGTTTGCCGGGCACGTTCCAGCCGGGCGGACACCGCCGCCCAGTCGATGGCCTCCTCCGGCGTTGCGGTGTCCCCCTTGCCGATGATGCGCTCCGCCAGGCCCAGCTCGCTGAGGAGGCTGAAGGTCCGGGAGCTCTCCGGCGCAGCCAGCTCCCCGGGGGCCACGGCGGTGAAGAAGGGCTTTTCAAACTGGATGGAGAAGACCGTCCCGTGGAAGGAGTTGGTACACACCCAGGCGGCGTTCCGGAACAGGGACAAGAACTCCGCCGGGCCGGCGTCCAGAATGCACCGGGCCTTGGGGTGGACCTTCTGGCGGATGCCGCACAGCTGCACCACCGGCAGCCCCGTCTTCTCCGCCAGGGCGCGGATATAGGGCTCCAGGGCCCCGGGGCTGCTGATGCAGTAGCACAGGATGTACCCCGCCCGGGGATACCCCGCCGGGGCGGCGGCCATGTCGGCCCACTGGTCCCGGCTCAGCAGCAGCGTGGGGTCCAGCACCACCGGCACCGTCTCTCCCGTCGCCTCCTCCACCAGGGCCTGGCCCTGCCGCTCCCGGACGGAGAGGTGGGAGAAGGCGGAGAGGTAGCCCCGCAGCTCCTCCTCCATCCCGTCGGGAATCTGGGGGATGCCGAAGGAGGGGGCGTAGGCGATCTTCCGCCGGGGGGAGAAGGCGCCGAAAAACACCGGGTCGAACCGGCCGTCGGGGAAGATTTTGGGGTTCCAGATCTGGTCGCTGCCGGCGAGAATCACGTCGTAGGGCAGCTCCGCCGCCCGCAGCTCCTCCAGGCTCTCAAACCGGTGGCCGGAGATGTGGAGGTGGTCCCGGGAAAAGGCGTCAAACCGGCTCTGCCGGGTTTTCAGGGCCTGGTAGTGCAGGGCGGTGTGGGCGTCGGCGGCGGCGGAGCCCAGGCCCGTAGGCCGCCGGAAGAGCTCGTTGCTCTGGTTCACATAGTAGTCGATGATCTCGCAGCCCCACCCCAGGCCCTCCACCGCCCGCTCCGTGGCCGCCGCCTGCAGCAGCGCCCCGTAGTGGTGGATGTGATAAAAGGTGACAAGTCCTGCTTTCAATGGGGAAACTTCCTTTCTTTACAGCTGGTCCAGGATGGCGTCCGGGTCCCGGGGCACCAGGAGATCGTCCTCCGCCACCCACTCGGCGGCGGGAACCACGTCAAATGCCGTCTTGCTGCGGCGGATGACCACCTTTTCCAGCCCCGAGTTGATGACCAGGCGGCGGCACATGGAACAGGAGGTGGCGTCCGCCAGCAGCTCGCCGGTGCGGGCGTCCCGCCCCACCAGGTACAGCGTGCCCCCCACCATGTCCCGCCGGGCGGCGGAGATGATGGCGTTTGCCTCGGCGTGGACGCTGCGGCACAGCTCGTACCGCTCCCCCCGGGGGACCCGCATGGCCTCCCGGGAGCAGTAGCCCATATCCACGCAGTTGGCCCTGCCCCGGGGGGCGCCGTTGTAGCCGGTGGAGATGATCTCGTCGTTTTTCACGATGATGGCGCCATACACCCGGCGCAGGCAGGTGGCCCGCTCCAGCACGGTCTCCGCGATGTCCAGGTAATAGTTCTCTTTACTGATGCGATCCATGGGCAGCCCTCCGCTTTTCTGATATCTGAAGCATGGAACCGGTTTTCCGCGCCCCGGGGGAATCGCGTCCCCCGGAGGGAATGCCTTATTCTATCACAGTTTTCCGCCCGGGGGAAGTGCCGGGCGGCCCCGGAGAAAAAAGTTTACAGGTGGTTGAAGAAAATCCCGGCGCCGCGTCGTATCATCTGTGACGGACAAAGAGAGGAGGCGGCGGCAGTTTGACAACCAAAGACAGCTTTTCAGAGCTGGTGGTCCGGTATGAGCGGCTGGTGTACACCATCTGCTTTCAGCTGGTCCGGGACGCCGCCGCCGCGGAGGACCTGACCCAGGACACCTTTCTCTCCGCCTACCTCCACCGGGACGCCATGCCGGCGGGCTATGAGCGCCAGTGGCTGGGGCGCATCGCCACCAACAAGGCCAAGGACCACCTGCAAAGCGCCTGGAACCGCCACACGGTGCTGCCCGGAGACGAGGGAATGCCCCCCGGGCTGGCGCCGGCCACGGAGGAGCTGGCCCTGCAGCGCACCGGTGCGGCGGAGATCGAGGCCGCCGTGGAGGCGCTAAAGGAGCCCTACCGGCCGGTGTGCCGCCTGTGCCTCCTGGAGGAGCGCTCTCCGGAGGAGGCGGCCCTGGCCCTGGGCAGGCCGGTCAAAACCATACACACCCAGCTCAGCCGCGGCAAGAAGCTGCTGCGGGAGCGGTTGGAAAGGAGTGGGATTCATGGAAATCTTCCGCGCTGACGGACACCTGACGGACGAGGCCCTGTCGGCCCTGATCCAGCAAGCGGACCAGGACGAACTGAGCCGCCTGGAGACGGCGGAGCACCTGGCCTTCTGCGATCTGTGCCTCCAGCGGTACACCGACGCCCTTTCGGGCGAAGAGCTGCTGACGCCCCTCCGCTCCTGCCAAGAGAGCCTGTGGCGGCGGATCCGGCTGCGGACGCTCCATCTCGTCACCAGCCGCTACGCCACGGCGGCCGCCGCGGTGGTGCTGGCGCTGACGGTGGTGTGGGGCAGCGGGAGCCTGGGCTTCCTTCCACGCCCCCTGCCGCTCCCGGACCGGCCCGGCATCTCCCAGCGCCTGGGGGAGTGGAACAGCTCCCTGAGCCAGGCCCTCTCCGGCATCAATGACATTTTCAGCGGGTTCGGCGCCCAGCGCCGCCAGCCCACACAAGGAGGAAACCAATCATGAAACGCAAACACGGACTCTTTCTCTTCCTCGCCTCCTGCATCCCCGGCTGCGGCGAGATGCACCAGGGGTATATGAAGCGGGGCGCCTCCATCCTCACCGCCTTCTGCGCCATCTTCGCCCTGGCCATGTTTTTGGAGGTGGGCGCCCTGGCGGCGCTGATGCTGCCGCTGTGGCTGTTCTCCTTCTTTGACAGCTACAACCTCCGCGCCCAGACCGACGAGGAGGCCGCCGCCAACCCCGACGCCTACCTCTTCGGCCTGTCGGACCTGGACTCCCAGAAGCTCGGCGACCTGTGCCGCAAGCGGCACAGCCTCATCGGCTGGGTGCTGGTGGCCCTGGGCGTGTACCTGCTCTACGACCGGCTGATCCGTCAGGTGCTGGGCAATCTCCTGTGGCACTTCGGAGCGCTGAACTGGCTGTACAACCTGCTGGTGTACGACGTGCCCCGGCTGATCGTGACCCTGGGCATCATCGCCCTGGGCCTGTGGTTCATCCGCGGACCCAAGCGGGCGGAGGCGGAGGAGATTCCGGCCTTCACCCCCCCGGCGGAGCAGCCCGGCGGCGAGGAGGCGTCCCATGGAGAGCAGTGAGAGCACCCCGCGGCAGCGGCGGGTAGGTACCTTTACGCTGGGCGCGGTGCTGGTGGCGGCGGGAATTTTGATGGCCGTCTCCCTCTTCTGGCCCCAGCTGGACCTGCGCTGGACCCTGAAGGCCGCGCCCCTCATCCTCATCGCCCTGGGGGCGGAGACGCTGCTGGCCGCCCGGGGCGGCGGCAAGGTCAAGTACGACTGGGTGGGCATGGTGCTGTGCTTCCTGCTCACCTGCGCCGCCCTGGCGCTGTACGCCGCCTCCTGGCTGATGCTGTACGGCCCCTCCTACAGCGGCAGCATCGAGAGCAACGACCACTGCCTCCTCATGGAGTACAGTGCCTTCCACACCACCCAGGACGCCCTTTTGGAGCTGGAGGCGGGGGACACCATCGAAGCGGACATCGTATCCCTCCGGGGCAGCGTGTCCGTCACCGTCATCGAGGAGGCGGACCGGGAGGTGGTCTACGACGTCCGGGACCTGCCCACCGGGACCTTCTCCATCCCCATCTCCCAGGACGGCACTTATGAGCTGTGGGTCACCGGGGACCACGCGGCGGGCAGCGCCCGCTTCACCCGGAGCCGGCCCGGCTGAACC
>NZ_UQXD01000036.1 GCF_900544955.1 uncultured Oscillibacter sp. | reverse complement strand
CCGGGAGGCCCCCCCGGCGGAGGCGCCCCCCGCGCCGGAGACCCCGGCCCCCCGGAGGGAGAAGGCCGCCACCGCCCGGGAGGTGGCCGTGCAGACCGCCGCCGTGGCGGCGGAGATCGAGGAGAAGATGGCCACCGGGGAGGACGCCTACCGCTTCCCGCCGGTGACGCTGCTCCACGAGAACCGGGAGGAGAACCATGTGGAGGCCGGGGCGGAGCTGCGGAACAACTCCCGCCGCCTGGCGGAGACCCTCACCAGCTTCGGCGTGGACGCCTCTCCCGGGGACGTGGTCCACGGCCCCGCCGTCACCCGGTACGAGTTTGTGCTGGACCAGGGGGTGAAGCTCTCCAAAATCACCAACCTGGCGGACGACATCGCCCTGGCCCTGGGGGCCACCGGCGTGCGCATCGCCCCCATCCCGGACAAGATCTCCGTGGTGGGCATCGAGGTGCCCAACAAGCAGGTGACGCCGGTGCTGATTCGGGACGTCATCGAGTCCCGGGACTTCACGGAGCACAAGTCCCACGTGGCCTTCGCCCTGGGCCGGGACATCGGCGGGCGGAATGTCATCGGCAACATCGAAAAACTGCCCCACGTGCTCATCGCCGGCACCACCGGCTCCGGCAAGTCCGTGTGCACCAACTCCCTCATCATCAGCCTGCTGTACAAGTCCACCCCGGACGAGGTGCGCTTCATCATGGTGGACCCCAAAATGGTGGAGCTGGCCCCCTACAACGGCATTCCCCACCTGCTGATCCCGGTGGTGACGGACCCGAAGAAGGCCGCCGGCGCCCTCCAGTGGGCGGTGTTTGAGATGATGAAGCGATACAAGACCTTCTCGGAGCACGGGGTGAAGAAGCTGGAGGAGTTCAACCGCTTGGCCCGGGCCACGGAGGGGATGGAGACCCTGCCCGCCGTGGTGGTGGTCATCGACGAGCTGGCGGATTTGATGCTGGTGGCCGCCAAGGAGGTGGAGGAGTCCATCTGCCGGGTGGCCCAGATGGGCCGCGCCGCCGGCGTCCACCTGGTCATCGCCACCCAGCGGCCCTCGGCGGACGTCATCACCGGCCTCATGAAGGCCAACATCCCCAGCCGCATCGCCTTCGCCGTGGCCTCCTCCCTGGAGTCCCGCATCATTTTGGACACCACCGGCGCGGAGAAGCTGGTGGGCAAGGGCGACATGCTGTACGCCCCCCTGGGGGCCGGAAAGCCCACCCGGGTCCAGGGCTGCTTCATCTCCCCGGAGGAGATCGAGGACGTGGTGGCGTGCGTGAAGCAGAGCGGCGAGGCCCAGTACTCCGACGAGGTGATCGCCAAGATCGAGGAGTCCATTCAGGAGAAGGAGAAGGGCGGCAAGGGCGCCTCCGCCGCCTCCGCCGACCCCGGCGAGGACGAGGGAGACGAGCTGCTGCCCGCCGCCGTGGACGTGGTGCTGGAGACGGGGCAGGCCTCCGTGTCCATGCTCCAGCGGCGGCTGAAGCTAGGCTATTCCCGGGCCGCCCGGCTGGTGGACCAGATGGAGGAGCGGGGCATCGTGGGCCCCTTCGAGGGCTCCAAGCCCCGGCAGCTTCTCATCACCCGCGCTCAGTGGCAGGAGCAGCAGATGGGCGGCGCCCCGGACGCCGGCGAACCGCCCTTCCCCGTGGAGGGGGACGAGGGGCTGTGAAAGCTTTCGAAAAAGGAGTGGCTTGCCACTCCTTTTTCGCATATCCCCCTATGAGAAAAACTGTTGACAACTTGAAAAACCATGGTACAATAAGGATACTTTGAATTTGATTTGAGGCAAGGAGGCCACAACCATGAGATTTTCCCGCAAGGTCGAGACGTGCGGACTGTCCCCCGTCCGGAAATTTTACCACTACGAGGTGGCGGCGGAGGCAAAGGGGCTGAACATCCGCCATCTGAACATCGGCCAGCCGGATATTGAGACGCCGGAGGTCTTCTTCGACGCCATCCGGAACTTTGAGGACAAGGTTGTGGCCTATGCGCCGGCCCCCGGCACCCCGGACTTTCTGGAGGCCGCCCGGGACTATTACCGGCGGCTGGGCTGCGACATCACCTGCGACGACATCCTGGCCACCTTCGGCGGCAGCGAGGCGCTCCAGATCATCATGAGCTGCCTGCTGGACGACGGGGACGAGGTGCTGGTGCCGGAGCCCTACTATCCCAATTATGACACCTTTATCCGCATCACCGGCGCCGTGATCCGGCCCATCAAGACCACCCTGGCAGAGGGCTACCACTACGCCGACCGCGCCCGCATCGAGCCCCTCATCAACGAGCGCACCCGGGCCATTCTCATCACCAATCCCGGCAACCCCACCGGCGTGGTGCTCAGCGAGGAGGAGCGGCGGACCCTGGTGGACATTGCCAAGGAGCACCAGCTCTACCTCATCAGCGACGAGGTATACCGGGAGATCGTCTACGGCGGCCGGGCCGTCTCCACCATGCTGAAGTACGCCGACGCGGCGGAGAACATCGTGGTGGTGGACTCCGTGTCCAAGCGGTTCTCCGCCACCGGCGCCCGGGTGGGCGCCCTGGTGTCCCGGAACCGGCGGCTGCTGGAGGAGGCCTCCAAGCTCTGCCAGAGCCGCCTTTGCATCGGCACGCTGGAGCAGGCCGGCGCCGCCGCCATGTACAACCGGCTCAGTTCCGACTATTACGCCGACGTCCTGGCCCAGTACGAGCAGCGCAAGGAGGCCATTGTGGAGGGGCTGTCCCAGATCCCCGGCGTCACCTTCAACTCCCCGGAGGGTGCCTTCTACCTGATGGCCACGCTGCCGGTGGACGACGCGGAGAAATTGCAGTACTTCCTGCTGGAGGAGTTTGACGACCAGGGGGAGACCGTGATGTTCACCCCCGCCGAGGGCTTCTACGAAAACCCCGACGACGGCCGGAACAAGGCCCGGATCGCCTACGTCACAAACCCCGACGACCTGCGCCGGGCGGTGGAGATTTTGGGCCGGGGGATTGCGGCGTACAACGCCAGAAAGGGCTGAGATGGTCCGACATATCGTCATGTGGAAATTCCGCCCCGGCACGGAGGCGGAGCAGGCCGCGTTTCTGGAAGGGCTGCAAGGCTTGCAGGGCGTCATTCCCCAGCTGCTGCGCTGTGAGACGGCGGTGAACGCGGGGCAGGGGAACTACGACGCCGTGCTGGTCAGCGAGTTCGCCAGCTTGGCGGATTTGGAGGCCTACAAGGCGGACCCCCGGCACCAGGCGGTGTCCGCGCTGTGCAAGTCCATCCGGGAGGACCGGGCGGCGGTGGATTACATCTTCTAAAACAAGCCCCGGGAACCCATGGGTTCCCGGGGCTTGCGGCTGCCGGAAGCGTGCCGCAGGCTTTGGTCTGGGAAGGCTGCGGTGCGCCTTTGGCCCGCCGCTTCTCCCCTTGCACGTCGAACGGGGCGTTCCGCCGCCTACGCGCCGCGGCGGAAGAGAGAGTGGTATTTGCCCTCGCCGCGCAGTTTTTTGGATAAGCTGCACAGGCCCCGGAAACCGACTTGGTTTCCGGGGCCTGTGCAAGTTCCCTGGTCAAAAGGGGGAGGGCGGGCCAGCCCACCCGCACCGCTCCAGGTCCACGGTGCCGTCGGCCCGGAAGGACACCCCCTCCGCCTCCAGCAGCGCCCGCTGGGTGCCGGGGGCGTGGACGTCGAAGCAGGCCTTGGTGCCGCCCAGGCGGTCCACCACCCGGTGGCAGGGGACGGAGGCGTCCCGGCACCCAGCCATGGCGTAGCCCACCGTCCGGGCGCACCGGGGCATGCCCGCCAGGCGGGCCACCTGGCCGTAGGTGGCCACTTTCCCGGCGGGAATGCGCCGCACCACGTCGTAAAAGGCCGCAAACACCCGGCCGCTCACCGCTCCCGCACCTCGTACAGGTCCGTCCGCCGGGCGGAGAGGAGGGGGAGCTGGCGCCGCACGGCGTCGATCCGCCCCAGGTCCAGGTCGGCGTACAAAACGGCGGCCTCCGCCCCGGCCCGGCAGAGCACCGTGCCCCAGGGGTCCACCGCCAGGGAGCTGCCGTAGGCCACATAGCCCGCCGTCTCGTCCCGGGCGGGGGAGACGCCCACGGTGAAGCACTGGTTGTCCACCGCCCGCTGGCGGAAGAGCAGCTCCCAGTGGGCGGGGCCGGTGGTCATGTTGAAGGCGGCGGGGACGAAGAGGACCTTGGCCCCCCGGAGGCACATGCACCGGGCTAGCTCCTCAAACCGCAGGTCGAAGCAGACGCACAGCCCCATGGTGCCGAACCGGGTTTCAAAGGTGGTGACGGCGTTTCCGGGGGACAGGGTGTCGGACTCCCGGAAGGACTGGCCGTCCGCCACGTCGATGTCGAAGAGGTGGGCCTTCCGGTGTTTGGCCAGGGTTTCCCCTTGGGGGCCGTAGACGAAGCTGGTGTTGTAGACCCGCCCCTCCGCGAGCTCCGGCAGGGAGCCGGCCACCAGGTAGAGCGCCAGTTCCGCCGCCAGGGCGGAGAGGGTCTGCTGGACGGGGCCGCCCTCCGCCTCGCCGTAGGCGCGGAAGCAGTCGTTTTGGTAGGGGCAGCAGAACATCTCCGGCAGCACCGCCACCTCCGCCCCATGGGCGGCGGCCTCCCGGATGGATCCGCAGGCGGTGCGGAGATTTTCCGCCTTGTCCGCCGTCACGGGCATTTGAATCAGGGCAACGCGCATGGCAATCCCTCCTTGCTGGTGCTATCATACCATGGCCGCCCGCCGAGGGCAACGAAAAAAACTTTGCGGAGCCTGAACGGGATAGGGGATTGACAAACGGGAAAAATGCGTGTATATTGCCCCATAAGAAAAGGGAGTAGCTGGCACAGACACTGTGTATCCGTGGGCGTCAGTACGGGCTGCGGCCCCGCTGCGGATTGAAACGGCGAGACTTTTGTATCAATGCTGGGCATTGACGCAAAAGGCTCGCTTTTTTTGCGTTTTGCCGGAAGGAGAAGGGTATGGAAGACAAGAAAAAAACCTGGCAAAAAAGCAGAGTGGAGCTGCTCCGGGACCTCCAGTGCAGCGGGGAGGGCCTCTCCGCGGCGGAGGCCGCCCGGCGGCTGGAGACCTATGGCCCCAACGAACTGCAGGCGGGCAGGCAGAAGGGCGTGCTGCGGATTTTCCTGGAACAGTTCGCGGACTTCCTGGTGCTCATCCTGATTCTGGCCGCCGCCGTGTCCGCCGTGCTGGGCGACGTGGAGAGCATGTTCGTCATTCTGGCGGTCATCACCATGAACGCGGTGCTGGGCACCGTGCAGACCGTGAAGGCCGCCGCCTCCCTGGACAGCCTGAAGCAGATGTCTGCCCCCACCGCCAAGGTGGTGCGGGACGGGCGGGTGCTTCAGGTGCCGGGGCGGGAGGTGGTGCCCGGGGACGTGGTGGTGCTGGAGGCGGGGGACTCGGTCTGCGCCGACGGCCGCCTGCTGGAGTGCGCCAGCCTGAAATGCGCCGAGAGCGCCCTCACCGGCGAGAGCCTGCCGGTGGAGAAGGCCCTGGGGGAGATTCCGGGGGAGGTCCCACTGGGAGACCGGAGGAACATGGTGTTCTCCGGCAGCTTCGTCACCTACGGCCGGGCCCGGTTTTTGGTCACCGGTACCGGCATGTCCACGGAGATGGGCCGGATCGCTGCCCTGCTGAAGAGCACGGAGGAGAAGAAGACCCCCCTCCAGGTGAGCCTGGACCAGTTCGGCCAGAAGCTCTCCGTGGGCATCCTGATCCTCTGCGCCGCCCTGTTTGCCGTCAGCGTCTTTGTGCGGCAGGAGAACGTGATGAACGCCTTCCTCTTCGCCGTGGCCCTGGCGGTGGCGGCGATTCCGGAGGCGCTCAGCTCCATCGTCACCATCGTCCTCTCCTTTGGCACCCAGAAGATGGCCCGGGAGAACGCCATCATCCGCAAGCTCCAGGCGGTGGAGGGCCTGGGCAGCGTGTCCGTCATCTGCTCCGACAAGACCGGCACCCTGACCCAGAACAAGATGACGGTGAAAAAGCTCTACACCGGCGGGCGGATCATCGCCGCGGAGGCGGCGGACTTCCGCGACCCCGTGCAGGAGCCCCTGCTGCGGACGGCGCTGCTGTGCAGCGACGCCACGGTGAACGAGAGCGGCGAGGTGGGGGACCCCACGGAGACCGCCCTGGTGCGCCTGGGGGAGGACCACGGCTTTGACGAGGAGGCCACCCGGGAGCGCTGGCCCCGCGTGACGGAGATTCCCTTCGACTCCGACCGCAAGCTGATGTCCACCGTCCACCAGCTCTCCGGCGGGCTGATGATGGTCACCAAGGGCGCCGTGGACGTGCTGCTGGACCGGTGCCTCCTCTCCCCCCAGGAGCGGGCGGAGGTGGAGCGGGTCAACGAGCAATTCTCCCGGGAGGGGCTGCGGGTGCTGGCGTTTGCCTGCCGGACGGTGGAGCGCGCCGCCGTCAGCCTGGAGGATGAGAGGGGCCTCACCTTCCTGGGCCTCATCGCCATGATGGACCCGCCCCGGGAGGAGTCCAGAGCCGCGGTGGCGGAGTGCGTCGCCGCGGGCATCCGGCCCATCATGATCACCGGCGACCACCGGGTGACCGCCTCCGCCATCGCCCGGGAGATCGGCATCCTCACCGAGGGCACCCAGGCGGTGGAGGGCAGCGCCATCGACGGCATGAGCGACGAGGAGCTGCGGGCCTTCGTCCCCCAGGTCAGCGTCTACGCCCGGGTGTCCCCGGAGCACAAAATCCGCATTGTCCGGGCCTGGCAGGACCGGGGGAACCTGGTGGCCATGACCGGTGACGGCGTGAACGACGCCCCCGCCCTGAAGCAGGCGGACATCGGCGTGGCCATGGGCGTCACCGGCACGGAGGTGGCCAAGGACGCCGCCGGCATGGTGCTGACGGATGACAACTTCGCCACCATCGTCCAGGCGGTGAAAAACGGGCGGAACGTGTACGCCAACATCAAGCGGGCCATCCAGTTCCTGCTCTCCGGCAACACGGCGGGCATTCTGACAGTGCTGTACGCCTCGCTGATGGGCCTGCCGGTGCCCTTCGCGGCGGTGCACCTGCTGTTCATCAACCTGCTGACGGACTCCCTGCCCGCCATCGCCCTGGGGCTGGAGCCCCACACCGACGCGGTGATGGCGGAGCGGCCCCGGCCCCGGAGCGAGGGGATTCTGACCCGGGAGTTCCTCACCGGCGTGGCGGCGGAGGGCGTGGTCCTCGCCGCGGCCACCATCGCCGCGTTCCACCTGGGCCTCAGCCACGGCGGTGCCGCCGTGGGCAGCACCATGGCCTTTGCCACGCTGTGCCTCTCCCGGCTGTTCCACGGCTTCAACTGCAAGTCCCGGCGCCCGGTGCTGTTCACCCGGCGGTTTTGGAACAACCGCTTTCTCCTGGGGGCCTTCGCCCTGGGGGCGCTGCTGCTGGGGAGCGTGCTGCTGATCCCGGCGCTGGAGCCGCTGTTCCAGGTGGCGGCGCTGTCCGCGCCGCTGGTGGGGGCCGTGGCGGGGCTGTCCTTCGCCTCGCTGCTGGTCATCCAGCTGCTCAAGGCCCTCCGCACCCGGAAGTGATGAAAAAAGGACCGCCCCGGCACAGGCCGGGGCGGTCCTTCTGGCGTCATTGGGGCTTTACCGCCCGCACCAGCAGCATCATGGGCCGGCGCAGCTCGTCGGCCATGCCGGGCAGGGACTGCATCTCTGCGGGCGGCACGGCCTCCTCCACCACGTCCAGGCGGAAGCCGGCTTGCAGCAGGCCCATCAGAATCTGGGTCAGGGTGTGGTGCTGCTTCTCCACCTCCCGGCCCAGAAAGCGGGTGGTCCGGGGGCCGGGGGAGAAGTAGCCGTCCACCGGCCAGTGGAGGATGGCGCCGTCGGGGCCGTAGGCCCAGTCCTGGCCCACTCCGGCGGTGAAGACCGGGTGCTCCATGTTCAAAAGGAACGCCCCGCCGGGGCGGAGGGTTTGGAAGACCCTGCGGAATACCGGCTCCAAGTCCGCCACATAGTGGAGCACCAGGTTGGACACCACGCAGTCCCACCGCCCGGCGGGATAGTCGTAGCCGTCCAGCCCCTGGACCCGGTAGGTGATCCGGGGCGAGGAGTTCCGTGCCTCCGCCTCCCGGATCATCCGCTCGCTGAGGTCGATGCCCAGCACCTCTGCCGCCCCCTGGTCCGCGGCATAGGCGCAGTGCCAGCCGTAGCCGCAGCCCAGGTCCAGCACGGCCTTTCCGGCAAGCGGTGGGAAGAGGGGGCGGAGCTGATGCCACTCCCCCGCCCCGGAGAGACCCTGCCGGCTGCGGGACATCTGGGCATATTCGTCAAAAAACGCGGGATCGTCATAAACGCCGCTCATAGGTTTCCGTCTCCTTGTCCTAGAATCCCCTCTATGATACCACCGTTTGCCGCTTTGCGAAAGGGGGTTTTCTTTTTGGCGGAATGCGGGTATAATGGCAAAAAAGGAGAGATGTGCCATGATCCAATCCACACTCTGTTACCTGGAGCGGGACGGCGCGTACCTGATGCTCCACCGGGTGAAAAAGGCCGACGACCTCAACCGCGACAAATGGATCGGCGTGGGCGGAAAGTTTGAGGAGGGGGAGAGCCCCGAGGACTGCCTCCTCCGGGAGACCTGGGAGGAGACGGGCCTCACGCTGACGGACTACCGCTACCGGGGATTGGTGACCTTCGTCTCCGACCGGGCGGAGACGGAGTACATGCACCTGTTCACCGCCGCCGGCTGGACCGGCACGCCCCACCCCTGCGACGAGGGGGAGCTGCAGTGGATCCAAAAGACGGACCTGCTGGCCCTGCCCCTGTGGGAGGGGGACCGGATTTTCCTGAAGCTGCTGGATACGGACGCCCCCTTCTTCTCCCTGAAGTTGTGCTACCGGGGAGAGCGGCTGGTCCGGGCGGTGCTGAACGGGGAGGCGCTGGCATGAGGGCGGTGCCCCTGTCCGCCGCCCATTTGGAGGGCGTGGCGGCGCTGTGGCGGGAGGCGGCGGTGATCCGCTACACCAACGTCCCCGGCCCCTGCGGCCCGGCGGAGTCCCGGCGGCGGCTGGACCAACTGCTGGCCTGCCAGGCGGGACTGCCCGCACCCACCATCTTCGCCCTGGAGGAGGGCGGTCGCTTTTGCGGGATTGCCGGCTGTCCGCCGGTGGAGACGGGGGTCTTCGGCCTGTTCTACCAGCTCTCCCCCGCCTGCTGGGGGCGGGGACTGGGCCTGCGGGGCGCCTCCCTGGCCCTGGAGGCGCTGGAGCGGCAGTTCCCGGCGCCGGAGGTCCGGGCGGAGGTGGTGGCGGAGAACGCCGCCAGCGTCCACATTCTGGAGCGGCTGGGCTTTTGGCGGACCGGCGTGCGCCCCGGCGCCTTCTGCCGGGAGGGAAGGCTGCTGGATGTCTGGACATATCTGCGCTGCACCGGCGGCGGGAAGGAGAGACCTGTATGAATGGAACCATCCTCTTGTTTGGCTTTGATTCCCTGCTGAACATCCTGGCGCTGGAGTCCGCCGTGGCCCCTTTGGGGGCGGAGGTGGTGCCGGTGTCCCGGGGGGACTACAACAAGCCCCTGGGGGTGCTGGCGGGGCTGGACACGGAGGCCGTGCCGGCGCCGCCCTACGCCGGAGGGACCCTGGGGGGCCGGATGCTGGTGCTGTGCGGGCTGGACAACCAGCTGGAGGGCCTGCTGCCCGCCCTGGGCAAGGCCGGGGCGGGGCCGGAGTGCCTGAAGGCGGTGCTGACCCCCCACAACCGGGGCTGGAACGCGGTGGCGCTGTACGGGGAGCTGCTGCGGGAGCGCCAGGCCATCCAGGACGGCGGAGGACGGCCGTGAGGGTGCTGGTTTCCGCCTGTTTGCTGGGGGTTTGCTGCCGGTACGACGGCGCGGCCAAGCCCCATCCCCTGGCGGCGGCGCTGGCGGAGCGGCACCAGCTGGTGCCGGTGTGCCCGGAGCAGCTGGGGGGATTGCCCCCCCCCCGCCCGCCTGCGGAGCGGCGGGGAGCGCAGGTGGTGACGAGGGACGGAGACGTGACGGAGGCCTACCGCCGGGGGTCGGAGGAGGCCTGGAAGCTGTGCGCCCTGCTGGGCTGCCGGGCGGCGGTTTTGAAGGAGCGCAGCCCCTCCTGCGGCCGCGGCGCCGTGTACGACGGCACGTTTTCCGGCGCGCTGACGGCGGGGGACGGCGTGACGGCGGCCCTGCTGGCGGAGCGGGGCATTCCGGTGTACGGGGAGTCCCAAATCGAAGAGCTGCTGAAATGACGGGGCGCGGCCCCGTCATTTTCGACAAAAAGCGGCGGTTTTTCTCTCTGCCTGTCATGAAAATGCCACATTGCAATCCCGGGGGGCTTTCTGTATAATAGGTCAAAATAACGAGAGGAGGGGACCGGGATGCTGTTTGAAATGGGGCGCGCCAGCGGGATCGCGGGGACCTCTTATTCTTATTTTTCCATTCCCAGCGGGACCGGCCTTCGTGCCGGTATTTTTTTTGCCTGTGTGTGATTTTTGAGAGGAGAGATGTTATGAAAGAGACGACTTCCGCCGCCCGGCCCATCCGGGACGCCCGGACCCTGGGCACACCCAAAATGCTGATCCTGGGTCTTCAGCACATGTTCGCCATGTTCGGCGCCACGGTGCTGGTGCCGATTCTGGTGAACACCTACGGCCTGCCCCTGAGCATTCAGACCACGCTGTTCTTCGCCGGCATCGGCACCCTGTTCTTCCACGCCTGCACGAAGCTGAAGGTGCCCGCCTTCCTGGGCTCCTCCTTCGCCTTCCTGGGCGGCTTCGCCGCCATGGGCGCCATGGACAGCGGGATCTATGCCGCCATGAGCGGCGGGGAAAAGCTCCAGTACGCCTGCGGCGGCATCGTGGTGGCGGGGCTGCTGTACGTGGTGCTGGCGGGCGTCATCAAGGTGGTGGGCGTCCACAAAGTGATGCACTTCCTGCCCCCGGTGGTCACCGGCCCCATCATCATCCTCATCGGCCTGAACCTGGCCCCCTCCGCTGTCTCCAACGCCTCCACATGCTGGTGGCTGGCCCTGGTGGCCATGGCCATCATCGTGGTGGCCAACATCTGGGGCAAGGGCATGGTGAAGATCATCCCCATCCTCCTGGGCGTGGTGGGGTCCTATGTGGTGGCTCTGCTTGCCGGGATGGTGGACTTCTCCGGCCTGGTGGGCACCACGCTGCTGGGCGGTACCAACCCCATCCTGGGCGGCCAGCCCTTCCTCACCGACTTCACCGGCAGCGTCGCCAAGTTCGACATCTCCGCCATTCTGGTGATGGCCCCCATCGCCGTCGCCTCCATGATGGAGCACATCGGCGACATGTCCGCCATCTCCGCCACGGTGGGGGAGAACTTCATTGAGGAGCCGGGCCTCCACCGGACCCTGATGGGCGACGGCGTGGCCACCGCCATGGCGGGATTGTTCGGCGGCCCCGCCAACACCACTTACGGCGAGAACACCGGCGTGCTGGTGCTCTCCCGGGTGCACGATCCCCGGGTGGTGCGGCTGGCCGCCGTCTACGCGGTGATCCTGTCCTTCTCTCCGGCCTTCGCCTATGTGGTGAACACCATTCCCGCGGCCATCATCGGCGGCGTCAGCTTCATCCTCTACGGCATGATCTCCGCCATCGGCGTGCGCAACGTGGTGGAAAACCAGGTGGACTTCACCAACAGCCGCAACCTCATCATTGCCGCCGTCATCCTGGTGTGCGGCCTGGGCTTCACCGGCGGGCTGACCTTCCAGGTGGCCGGGGCCTCCATCACCCTCACCTCCCTGGCCATCGCCGCCATTGCGGGCATCGTGCTCAACGCCATTCTGCCCGGCAACGACTTCCAGTTCGGCCAGAGCGCAGGCGCCGACACCGCCGCCTCCCTGGGCCGGTATTGAGTTCCTTCCCTCGCCGCCCCCACCGCCCGCTCCAGAGGAGCGGGCGGTTTACTTTTCCGGGGAAACGTGGTATGCTCAACACCGAAGAAAGGGGGGCGGACCATGAGCCGTGAGATTGTATTGGAGCTGCTGCGGGCGGAGGAGGGGGCCTACCTCTCCGGCGAGGAGTTGAGCCGCCGCCTGGGGCTCAGCCGCACCGCGGTGTGGAAGGCGGTGGACGGCCTGCGCCGGGAGGGCTACGCCATCGAGGCCCGCACGGGCCTGGGCTACCGCCTCACCGCCGTGCCGGACGCCCTGACGGAGGTGGAGATCCGCAGCTTCCTGGGAGCGGTGGAGACCGTGGGGCGGGAGCTGCGCTGCTTCGAGGAGCTGGACTCCACCAACACCCGGGCCAAGCAGCTGGCCCTGGAGGGGGCGGCGGACGGCACCGTGGTCATCGCCAACAGCCAGACCGCCGGGCGGGGCCGGATGGAGCGATCCTTCCAGTCCCCCCGGGACAAGGGCATCTATTTAACGGCGCTGCTGCGGCCGGACCTGCCGGTGGAGCGGCTGCTGCCAGTGACGGCCATGGCGGGCGTGGCGCTGTGCGACGCGGTGGAGCGGGTGTGCGGCGTCCGTCCGGGGCTGAAGTGGCCCAACGACCCGGTGCTGAACGGCCGGAAGCTCTGCGGCATTTTGACGGAGCTCTCTCTGGAGGGGGAGTCGGGACGATTGCAGTATCTGGTGCTGGGCATCGGCGTCAACGTGCTGCACGGCGCGGCGGACTTCGCCCCGGAGGTGGTGGAGGTGGCCACCTCCCTGGCCCTGGCTCTGGGCCGGCCCGTGTCCCGCCCGGCGCTGGCCGCGGCGCTCATCGAGGCGCTGGACCGGCTGTACGGGGCGCTGCGGAGCGGGGAGACCGCGTCCTATCTGGCCGCCTACCGGCGGGACTGCGTGAACCTGGGCCGCACTGTCCAGCTCCTGTCCGCCGGGGGCAGGGAGACGGCGGAGGCCGTGGACATCGACCGGGACTTCGGACTGGTGGTGCGGGACGGGAGCGGGGCGCTGCGGACCGTCCGCTCCGGCGAGGTGTCCGTCCGGGGGCTGTACGGCTACGCGGAGTGAGCCGCGGGAGGGGAGCCGCCCGGCGGTAAAGGGAGGCTCCGATCCCCGCCGCCGGGAGACAGCGACCCGCCGCGGAGAGCAGGACAAGTTTTAGCAGTGTGGAAAACATGCGACGGCATGCGGGCTGTTGACGGCGGTGTACGGCCTCTCGCACTCAGCAAAAAGGGCTCCCATGCGGTTTGCCCAAGCAGATGGGAAAGGCGGAAGATGTGCGCCTTCGGCGGATAAGGCGTACAGCTTAAAGGAGAGAGCGATGGAAGATCTATTAAAAGAGGAAACCTATAGTTTTGTCAGTCCTAGTGACAAGAAATTTATAATAGCCTTTGACGCTGAAATGGATAGGCTGGGATATACCAGCAACCAGACAATTGGGGACGGATATTGTTGGGGGCGGAAAATGATAATCTACACGAAGGCAGGTGTGAAAAGCAAAAAATCATACGCCCGGATTTATCTACGGGAGAATGACCTTATTCTTCGCATGTACTTTAGCAGTGTGGACAAGCAGCGACAGGCCATTGAACAGGCCCCGGACTATATTCAGCAAGCCTTTACAGGCGATTACGGGGCCTGTAAGCATTGCCATAATATGAAAGAGGACAGTTCATGCAGCCACAGGAAAAGTTATACCATTCATGGGAAACAATATGAATTCTGTGACGGTTTTGCTTTTTGGTTTTTTTCTCCCGACCTTGCAAGAATACCAGAATATATCAAGCTGTTTCTCGCCTTTTATCCTGAAAAGAGGAAAAAGTGATAGGTGCGTCTTATTGGTATCAGGCGTCCGGACGACTTCCGGTTGATCGGGAGATGGCAAAGCCGGCGGCGCCGGCCAACGGTCAAGAGTAACGGTGCATTTCATACGCCGTCGGCCATCTCACCTGCCTTTGCTGGGAGCCCACCAGGCGGGAAGAGTGAAACGGTTTCTCCGCACACCTTGCCGAAATTCGCAAATCCGGAGAACGATCATGCGCATCGCCATCCCAACAGGCACCCACCCCGCTTTTGCGGGGTGGGTGCCTGTTTTAGCCACGCCCCAAGGCCTCCCGGCAGGACATGGCGGCGGGCCTTCTCCTTTTGCGCCCCGGCCTCCGGCGGAAAAACAGGGGAAAGCGTGAATTTCCTGAAAATTCGACGCGCCGCTATTGACGGGCACGGGAAAAGCCGATATTATGTAAATTGTAAAATCAGGAGAGACCAGGAGGACTGTCATGGCTATGAAACGCTGCCCCATCTGTGGGGAGAGATACTCCGATACCTATAAAGAGTGCCCCTTCTGCGAGGAGGAGGCCGCCTTTCAGGAGGGAGAGAAGCTGCGCCGGGCCAACCGGGGCGGTCGCCGGAGCGCCGGAAAGCAGTCGGTGAATCTCATCACCCCCACGCTGGTGGTGCTGATTCTCATCATGGCGGGACTGCTGGTGTACCTCCTCTGGGGTGACAAGATCGCAGAGAAGTTCCGGGGAGAGGAGCCGCCTCCCATTGGCGACGTGACCCCGGGGCAGACCGGCAGCCCGGCGGACGACGACCCGGCGGGGCCGACCGATCCGGTGGATCCGGCCGGTCCGGACGACCAGGAGCCCGGCGGCACCATGCCCGAGGATACCCCGCCGGAGGCGGATACGCCCACTGGCGGAGGGACGGACTATGAGACGGCGGCCAAGCTGCCCGACGGCCTGACCCTCAGTACCACGGACTTCACGTTGAAGAACCTGGGCGAGAGCCACACCATCACCGTCTCCGGCGGCAGCGGAAGCTACACCTGGATCAGCGAGGACGACGGCATCGCCTCGGTGGACAGCTCCGGCAAGGTCATCGCCGTCTCCGGCGGCACCGCCCGGGTGCTGGTCACCGACGGCAGCAAGAAGGGCGTGTGCATCGTGCGGGTCAGCGCGTCGGGCAGCCTGCCCACGGCGCCCGCCGTCACCGGCGGGGACAGCGGCTCCGGCGGCGCCCACACCCTGAACCGGGAGGACATGACCCTCCACGTGGGGGAGAAATTCCAGTTGAAGCTGACGGGTGTCACCACCGCCCTGACCTGGAGCAGCTCCAACGCCGGCGTCGCCACGGTAGACGGCAGCGGCAACGTCACCGCCGTCGCCCCCGGCAACGCCACGGTCACCGTCTCCTGGGACGGCGCGTCCATGTCCTGCATTGTCCGCGTGAAGTGATCTATGAGTCAGCGCCCCGGACGCGGCCGCGTCCGGGGCGCTCTTTGATGGGAGGAACATCCAATGGAATACCGGGAGCTCAAGGAGCGGCCCGCGGCGCTGATCGATGCCCTGGCCGCGGTGTGGGAGGCCTCCGTCACCGCCACCCACCGCTTTCTCACACCTGAGGAGATCCGGCGCATCGGCGCCTACGTCCCGGAGGCGCTGCGGGCGGTGCCCCATCTGGCGGCGGCCTTTGACGAGACCGGCGCGCCTGCGGCCTTTCTGGGCGTGGAGGGGGACAAGCTGGAGATGCTGTTTGTCCATCCGTCGGCCCGGGGCGGCGGCGTGGGGAAGGCCCTGGTCTGTATGGCGGTGCGCCGCTGGGGCGTCCGCCGGGTCTGCGTGAACGAGCAGAATCCCCAGGCAGCGGGCTTTTACGCCCATTTGGGCTTTGTGGCCTGCGGCCGGTCGGACCGGGACGAGCAGGGCGGACCCTATCCGCTGCTGCACATGCGGCTGCCGGAGGGGACGGCGTAAGGCGGTTCACCGCCGGACCGGCTATTTTAAGGGGGATTTCGTTGCGTTTTTGCGGAAATCGTGGTATCCTATACCATGATTGATCTCAAAACAAGGAGCATGGATATGACGACCCGTGAATTTCAGGAAAAGTCCGCGCTGCAGATTTTCTTGTCCTATTTCCGGCCCCACCGGCGGCTGTTTGCCATGGATCTGGGCTGCGCCCTGCTGATCTCCCTCATCGACCTGGCGTTCCCCTACGTCTCCCGCTGGTGCATGTATGAGCTGCTGCCAAGAAGCGCCTATCAGACCTTTTTCGCCGTGATGGGGGTGGTGTTCGCCGCCTTCGCCCTGCGGGCGGTGCTGACCTATGTCATCGGCTACTGGGGCCACACCTTCGGCATTCTGGTGGAGGCGGACATCCGCCGGGACCTGTTCCGCCACATGCAGGAGCTGAGCTTCGACTACTTTGACCGCAACCGCACCGGCCAGCTGATGAGCCGCCTCACCGCCGACCTCTTTGACATCACGGAGCTGGCCCACCACGGCCCGGAGGACATCTTCATCTCCGGCGTCACCATTCTGGGCTCCATGATGATCATGTTCACCATCCAGTGGCGGCTGGCCCTGGTCATCGCCGTCATCCTGCCCGTCTTCTTCCTGGTGGTGTGGGCCTGCCGCCGCTCCATGAGCGAGGCCTCCGCCCGGGTGAAGCAGCGCACCGCCGTCATCAACGCGGACATTGAGTCGGGCCTCTCCGGCATCCGCACCGCCAAGGCCTTTGCCAACGAGGCGGCGGAGCTGCGGAAGTTCGAGCAGTCCAACGACAGCTACAAGACCTCCAAGCGCCAGTTCCACAAGGCCATGGGCCGGTTCAACGCGGTGATGGAGTTCTTTTTGTGCATCCTCTCCGCGGCGGTCATCGCCGCCGGCGGCGCCCTCATCATGGCGGGGAAGATGGACACCGTGGACCTCATCACCTTCAGCCTCTATATCACCACGTTTGTGAATCCCGTCCGCAAGCTCTCCACCTTTGCCGAGCTCTTTGCCAACGGCACCGCCGGCCTGGGCCGGTTCATCCAGCTGATGCGGGAGGAGCCCGCCATGCAGGACGCCCCCGGCGCCCAGGCCCTGGAGCGGGTGGAGGGCCGCATCGACGTGGACCACGTGAGCTTTGCCTACCAGGATGACCTGGCGGTGCTCCACGACGTGGACCTCCACATCCGCCCGGGGGAGACCGTGGCGGTGGTGGGACCCTCCGGCGGCGGAAAGTCCACCCTCTGCCAGCTGATTCCCCGGTTTTACGACGTCACCGGCGGCGCCGTCCGCATCGACGGGCTGGACGTCCGGGAGGTCACCCAGGAGTCCCTGCGGCAGAACGTGGGGGTGGTGCAGCAGGAGGTGTTCCTCTTTGCCGCCAGCATTCTGGAGAACATCCGCTACGGCCGTCCCAACGCCACGGAGGAGGAAGTGGCCCGGGCGGCCCGGCTGGCGGAGATTTACGACGACATCGTGGCCATGCCCGACGGGTTTGACACCTACGTGGGGGAGCGTGGCACGCTCCTCTCCGGCGGGCAGAAGCAGCGGATTTCCATCGCCCGCATCTTTTTGAAGGATCCCCCGGTGCTGATTCTGGACGAGGCCACCTCCGCCCTGGACAGCGTGACGGAGGCCCGGCTGCAGGAGACCTTTGAAAAGCTCTCCCGGGGCCGCACCACCATCATCATCGCCCACCGGCTCTCCACCGTCCGCAACGCCGACCGCATTGCCGTGGTGGAGGAGGGCCGCATCGCGGAGCTGGGCAGCCACGAGGAGCTGATGGCCCGGGACGGGGCCTATGCCGCCCTGGTCCGGACCCAGGAGCTGCGCCATGGATAAGGGCAGGCTGTTGGACCGGGTGGGAGCCGTGGGGGAGGAGCGGATGCTCCTGGCCCGGGTGCTGGACCGGGCGGCCCAGGCGGAGAGCCGGGGCAGCCCCGCCGCCACGGACTTTCTCAGCCCCCAGCAGCAGAGCCTGGCGCTGGACCTGCTGCGCCTGAACGGGACGGCGGAGGGCCGGTACGTCCTCCTGGGCGGCTACCAGGGGGCGGAGCGGAAGCTGCTGCTGTTTCTGCCGGACTGGCTGGAGGCGGAGGACGCGGAGGCCTACAGCCCTATCCGCTGCCTGCGGGCGGCCTTCCGGGCCGAGTACGGCCTGACCCACCGGGATCTGCTGGGCAGCCTCATGGGCATGGGCATCGTCCGGGAGAAGGTGGGGGATATCCTGGTGGGGCCGGACAGCGCGGATTTGCTGGTGGCGGACACGGTGGCGGAGTTCCTATTGCAGAGCTGGGACACCGCCGGCCGGGCGAAGCTGGCGCTGCGCGCCGTGGACGCCGAAGACATCCGCGTTCCCCAGGTGCAGTGCCGGGAGGTGCGGGACACCGTGTCCTCCCTGCGGCTGGACGCCGTGGTTTCCGCGGGCTTTCAGATGGCCCGGGGCAAGGCGGCGGACCTCATCGCCGGAGGCCACGTCCAGGTGAACTGGCGGGAGTGCGTCAAGCCGGACAAGCTCCTCGCGGCGGGGGACACCGTCTCCGCCCGGGGTTTTGGGAAAATGGAACTGGCGGAGGTGGGCGGCGTCACCCGGAAGGGGCGCACGTCCATTGTGCTGAAGCGGTATGTTTGAGGGGCGCCGGAGCGGGGACACCGCAGGTGCCTGGAAGCATGGGACCTGGCGCCTGCGCGGGAGCGCCCGGGCGCCGGAGAGGAGAGGGACATGGAGCAAAAGCAGATTGAGCGCCTCAACGCGCTGGCCCGGAAGGCCAAGACCCCCGAGGGCCTGACGGAAGAGGAGACGGCGGAGCGGGCCGCATTGCGCCGGGCGTATATCGACGCCGTGGTGGGCAGCCTCCAGGGCCAGCTGGACCACACCTATCTGGTGGACGAGCAGGGCGAGAAACACAAGCTGAAAAAGAAGGGGGAGTGAGGGGTGGCCACCAAGCAGAAAAAGAACGACGACTGGTTCCCCTGGGCGCTGATTGTGTTTTTCTTTGTGGTCGACGCCTGGCCGGTGGCGCTGATCCTGCTGTTTTTCAAGCTCTTCGGCAGCGACGAAAAGAAGCGGCGGACGGCGCCGCCTCTGGAGACCGCCGGGGCGCCCCGGACGGCCCGCGCCGCCGCGCCCGCCAACCGGGCAGCGAAGGCGGTGAAGAAGGTCACCCGCTCCCCGGCAGCCAAGAAGTCCAACGCCAAGCTTCTGAAAGCTACGGGTGCGGTGTTGGCTGTGGCCGGGATCTGGATGGCCGTGAATGTGGGGCTCTGGCTGCCGGAGCTGCTGCAGTGGCTTGCCCTGGCCGCTGCCGGCGGGGCCATGCTGTACAGCGGCGTCAACATGGACCGCCAGCTCAAGCGCTACGCCAAGTATCTGGCGGTGATGGGAGACCGGGAGGCCATCTCCGTGGAGGAGCTGGCCCGGACCCTGGGCTACTCTGAAAAGCGGGTGGAGCGGGATTTGCAGAGGATGATCGACAAGGGGTACTTCGGCGGACAGGCCTATCTGAACGTGGAGCTGGGCTATCTTCTGCGCAGCGGCCAGGCCGACGAGCTGCTGAAAAAGCGGCGGGCGGCGGCCCGGGAGCCGGTTCGGGAGGCGGAACAGGCCCCGCCGGAGGCGGAGACGGGCTACTCCGGCATTCTGCGGAACATCCGCCGGACCAACGACCGCATCGCGGACCCGGCCCTCTCCGCCAAGATCGACCGGCTGGAGGACATCACCGCCCGCATTTTCCGGGCGGTGGAGGAGGACCCCAAAAAGCGGGGACGGATTGACACCTTCTTGAACTACTACCTGCCTACCACCCAGAAGCTGCTGGACTCCTACGCCCAGTTTGAGGCCGCCGGGGTGGAGGGGGAGAACCTGCGCCAGGCGAAAAGCCGCATCGAGGCCACCATGGACGCCATCATCCAGGGGTTCGAGCACCAGCTGGACGAGCTGTACAAGGCGGACGTGCTGGACGTGGACAGCGACATCCGGGTGATGGAGACCATGCTCCGGCGGGACACCGCCTCTGTGGAGCGGGACTTCGGCCTGGGCACCGCCGTCCAGGAGCAGGAGGAGTGAGCCGGTTTTCAGGCGGAATCCAGCGGCAGGCGGCGGGCCTGCCGCTGTTTTTTCGGACCTGTCATCCCGCAGCAGGAAAAGTCAGGACAGCTGCCGCCAGAGGGGATAGAATGAAGTCCTGCGGAAGGAGGAGTGGAGATGGACTGGGCAGCGGGGATTCAGCGGGCGCTGGATTACACGGAGGCGCATCTGATGGAGGAGATCGACTGCGCGGCAGTGGCAAGCCGGGCCTGCTCGTCGGCGTTTCATTTTCAGCGGATTTTCAGCGTGGTGTGCGGGGTTTCCCTGGGGGAGTATATCCGGCTGCGCCGTCTCACGCTGGCCGCTGAGGACCTGATCCGAACCCGGGAGAAGGTCATCGACATCGCGCTGAAATACGGCTACGACACCCCGGAGAGCTTTTCCCGGGCGTTCGCCCGGTTCCACGGGATTTCCCCCACGGAGGCGCGGCGGGGCGAGACGGTGAAGTCCTTCTCCAGATTGTCCGTAAGATTGATGGTATCAGGAGGCAGTACAATGGAGTACAGAATTGAGAGGCGGGAGGCGTTCCAGGTGATTTGCAGACGGAAGCGGATTGCCGGGCCCCAGGGGGAGAGCGCGGAGCCGGACATCGCCGCCCTCTGGCGCCGGTGCGGCGAGGACGGCACCATCGAGGCGCTGTGCCGGTACGGGCGGTTCGACCGTCTGGGGGGCATTCTGGGCATCTCTTTTTCGGAGGAGATGGTGCCCGCCGGGTTCCCCTACGGCATCGGCGCGGAGTACGGCGGATTGCCGGTGGAGGACGAGCGGCTGGAGCTGGTGGACATTCCCGCCCACACCTACGCCGTCTTCCCCTGCCGGGGGAAGATGCCCGAGGTCTTCCAGAGCACCTACCGGCGGATCTGCACGGAGTTCTTCCCCCAGAGCAACTACGCCTACGGAAACGGCGTGGAGCTGGAGGTCTACCCCTCGGCGGAGGTACAGAACCCGGCCTACGCCTGTGAGATCTGGGTGGCGGTGACGGAGAAGGCGTAAGGGGCTCCGGCCCCAGCGAGGCAGGGCCGCCCGTCCGAATGGACGGGCGGCCCTCTTTTTTCCGCCGCTCTTGCGTGAGACTGGCGCGCTGGGGTATACTGGGGACATCATCAAAAAGAGGGAGTGGACCCCATGGCTGTATTGGACCATCTGGAACCGAAGAGCGTGTTCCGATTCTTTGAGGCGCTTTGCGCCATCCCCCACGGCTCCCGGAACACCCGGGCCGTCAGCGACTGGTGCGTGGCCTTTGCCAAAGAGCGGGGGCTGGAGCACTACCAGGACGCGGCCAACAACGTCATCCTCATCAAAGAGGCCTCCCCCGGCTACGAGGCCGCCCCCGCCGTCATTCTCCAGGGGCATCTGGACATGGTGTGCGAAAAGGCCCCCGGCGTGACCAAGGACATGGAGCGGGAGGGGCTGGACCTGGCAGTGGAGGGGGACGGCGTCTACGCCAGAGGCACCACCCTGGGCGGGGACGACGGCATCGCCGCCGCCATGGCCCTGGCGGTGCTGGACGACGGCGCCCTGCCCCATCCCCGGCTGGAGGTGGTGCTGACCACCGAGGAGGAGATCGGGATGCTGGGCGCGGCGGCCCTGGACGTCTCCCCGCTGCGGGGGCGGCAGCTCATCAACCTGGACTCCGAGGAGGAGGGGGTGTTTACCGTGGGCTGCGCGGGGGGCAGCATGGTGCGCTGCGCCCTGCCCCTGGTGCGGGAGGCCTTTGCCGGGCAGGTCCTGCGCGTGGAGGTCGGCGGCCTCGCCGGGGGCCACTCCGGCGCGGAGATTCACAAGGGCCTGGGGAACGCGGACATGCTGCTGGGCCGGGTGCTGCGGGCCATGGCGGGGGCCGGGGAGCTGCGGCTGCTGTCCGCCCGGGGTGGGCTGAAGGACAACGCCATCCCCACGGCGGCGGAGGCGCTGGTGTCCGTGGCGGACGGGCCGGCGGCCACGGCCGCGGCGGAGTCCCTGGCCGCCGCCCTGCAAAGGGAGTACGCCGCCACGGAGCCGGGCCTTTGGGTGACGGTGGCGGCGGCGGAGGCGTCGGGGATGCCGGCGGACCGCGGGACCACCGCCCGGGCCCTGTGCCTGCTGGCCTGCGCCCCCAACGGCGTCCAGGACATGAGCCGGGACATCCCCGGCATGGTGCAGACCTCCCTGAATCTGGGGGTGCTGCAAACGGCGGGGGACACGCTGGAGGCCACCTTCTGCGTCCGCAGCTCCGTGGCCTCCCAAAAGGTCATGCTCCACGACCGCCTCCGCTGCCTGACGGAGCAGTTGGGCGGGACGGTGGACATCTCCGGCGACTACCCCGCCTGGGAGTACCGCCGCGTCTCCCCCCTGCGGGAGCGGATGGCGGCGGTGTTCCGGGCCCAGTACGGCCGGGAGCCGAGGGTGGAGGCCATCCACGCCGGTGTGGAGTGCGGCATCCTCTGCGGGAAGCTGCCGGAGCTGGACTGCGTGTCCGTGGGGCCGGATTTGACGGAGATCCACACGCCCCGGGAGCGGATGAGCATTGCCTCCGTGCAGCGGGTCTGGGCATTTTTGCTGGAGGTGCTGCGGGAGAGCCGGTAAGCGCAAAAATAAGCGGCCGCCCCACGGGGCGGCCGCTTGTTTTTGCGGAGCGTCACTCCTCCGCGTCCCGGAAGTCCACGTCCACCGCGTCATGGAGGTCGCCGGGGCGGGGGTCCGCCCGCTTCAGCGCCCGGTCCACCTGCCACGTCACGTAAAAATCGCTGACGCCGTCGTACACCAGGAAGAGGCCGATGATCCGCACCACGGTGGTGAAGGCGTCGAAGGGGTCGAAGACCAGTACGGCGCCCAGGACCAGGGAGACCAGGCCCAGCACCAGGGCCGCCATCCATCGGGAGGCCCCCAGGCGGTGCAGGGTGGCGGCGTCCTTCAGGTTGCCGCCGCCGTGGATGCAGATCAGCACGCCGATGATCCGGGGGATCACCACGGCGATCAGCGTGGGCCGGGCTATCAGCCAGATGCCCACCGCCGCCAGCACCACCCCCAAGAGCAGGTGGCCGCCGGCGTAGAGGCTGCCGTCCCGCCGGCGCAGGAACACGGCGATGTCCCCCAGGCCGCAGACCGTCAGCACCACGCCCAGGGCCGTGCACAGCAGCTGGGTGGAGGGGGCGGGCCAGATCAGCAGCACCAGCCCCAGCAGGGTGTACAGGGCGGCGGAGAGAAGGGCGTTGACTTTGAAGCGATGCAAAAGACTGTTCATCCAATCACCTGTTTTTCATCAAGGATACCTCTAGTATACGCCTTTTTCTCCATTTGTGAAGGGTCAATACCGCCGCTCCAGAAGGCGGTAAACCAGCAGGCCGGACACGTATTGGAAAAGGACGTAGGCGGAGAGCACCAGCACCGTCAGGCGGTAGTGCTCCCGGGCGTCTCCCGCGATCCCCAGAAGGGAGAACAGGACGATGCCCCCGCAGCCCGCCACCATGCTCAGAAGGTAGGCGTAGTGAGCGGAGCGGCTGCGCAGCATCGCCTTCCGCTCATCCCGCAGATCAATCTGCTCCTCCTCCAGCCGCTCTTGGTAGGCCGCCGCGTTCTCCGGGCGGCTCCACTTGCGGTATTTGAACAGCTGCGCGATTCCGGGGGCCCAAAAGGCGCCGGTGAAGCCCCAGAGAAGGCTGGTCAGGGACGTCTGGGGCAGAAGAAGGGCCAGGGCCAACAGCAAAAGCCCCATTGCCGTCAGACCGACGCCGGTCCAGAGATCACGTTTTTTCATCACACCCACTCCTCTCATGCAGAAAAATTTCCTCGATGGCAAGGCCGAAAAAATCGGCAATGGTAAAGGCCAGGTCCAAAGAGGGGTTGTACTTTCCGGTCTCGATGGCGCTGACCGTCTGCCGGGAGACCCGGATGGCCCTGGCAAAGGCCTCCTGGTTCAGCCCCCGGTCCCTGCGCAGCTGCTCCACGCGGTTTTCCATGTACTCCCGCCTTTCGTAAAGGTTCCTTTACATAAAGGATAGCAGACCCTGGGGGAAATGTCAAGGGTCCTTTACAAAAAATCTGGTTTTGGCCTTGCATTTTGGGAGAGGCCGTGGTATGATGAACATCTGAAAATCATTCTCAAATTGAAGGAGACGGAGCGCATTGAAGAAATTGCTGTTGCTGCTGCTGTGCTGCGGCCTGCTGCTGACGGGCTGCGGGCGGCGGGAGGCGGAGGCGCCGGAGACGGAGGGGCTGCGGATCGTGGCCACGGTGTTCCCGGCCTACGATTTTGCCCGGGCTGCCGCCGGAGAGTGGGGAGAGGTGACGCTGCTGCTGCCGCCGGGGACGGAGAGCCACTCCTATGAGCCCACCCCCGCCGACATTCTGGCGGTACAGGACTGCGACCTCTTCCTCTACCTGGGAGGGGAGTCCGACGCCTGGGTGGACACCATTCTCGGCGCTGTGGAGCGGCAGGGGGACACCCTGCGGATGATCGACTGTGTGGATCTGCTGGAGGAGGAGACAGTGGCGGGGATGCAGGCGGGCCCCGGCCATGACCACGAGGAGGACCACGGCCCCGGGGCGGTGGTGGAGATGGATGAGCACGTGTGGACCGCGCCTCGGAACGCCGCCGCCATCACCCGGGCCATCGGGGAGCGGCTGGGACGGCTGGACGGCGCCCACGCCGGGGACTACGCCGCGGCGGCGGAGGCCTATGCCGGGGAGATCGAGGCGCTGGACGGGGAGTTTGCCGCCTTTTTTGCCCAGCGGCCGGACCGGACCATCGTCTTCGGCGACCGGTTCCCCCTGCGGTATTTTGCAGAGGAGTACGGCCTGGACTACTACGCCGCCTTCCCCGGATGCAGCACCCAGACGGAGCCCTCGGCGGCCACGGTGGCCTTTTTGACGGACAAGGTCCGCCGGGAGCACATCCCCACCGTGTGGTACATTGAGTTTTCCAACCACCTGGTGGCGGACAGCATCGCGGAGGCCGCCGGGGCGAAGACCGCCCAGTTCCACACCTGCCACAACGTCTCCAAGGCGGAGATGGACGGCGGGGCCACCTATGTCAGCTTGATGCGAAGCAATTTGGAGGCCCTGCGGGAGAATCTGTAGGAAAAGAGGGGAGGGCCATGTGGCTGGCCTATGCGGCGGGCTCGGCCCTGCTGGCGGGCGCCACGGCGGTGCTGGCCAAGTGCGGCATCCGGCGGACGGACTCCACGGTGGCCACGGCCATCCGCACCGTGGTGGTGCTGGCCTGCGCCTGGGGGATGACGGTCGTCACCGGCTCCCACCGGATGCTGAGCGGCCTGGACGAGCGGACGCTGGTGCTGTTGGCGCTCAGCGGCCTTGCCACCGGGGGGAGCTGGCTGTGCTATTTCCGGGCCCTCCAATTGGGGCCCATTCATCAGGTGGCGGCGGTGGACAAGTCCAGCGTCATCGTGACGGTGGTGCTGGCCTGGTTGCTGCTGGGGGAGCCGGTGTCGCCGGGGAAGGCGGCGGGGCTTGCGGTGATGGGGGCCGGTACCTGGCTGATGGTCTGGGAGAGGGGGCGGGCCTTCGGCCGGCCGGGGCCGTGGCTGGCGTACGCCGCCGGGTCGGCCCTGTTCGCCGCCCTCACCGCCATCCTGGGCAAACTGGGCATGGCGGGGGTGGAGTCCAACCTGGGCACCGCTCTGCGGACCGCGGTGGTGCTGGTGCTGGCCTGGGGCATGGTGTTCCTCACCGGCAAGCAGCACACCCTCCGGGCAATTCCGCCGGGGGAGCTGGGCTTCCTCTGCCTCAGCGGCCTTGCCACCGGAGGGAGCTGGCTGTGCTACTACCGGGCCCTGCAGGAGGGGCCCGCCAGCGTGGTGGTGCCGGTGGACAAACTGAGCATTCTGGTGACGGTGGCCTTCTCCGCCCTGGTACTCCACGAGCGTCTGGAGCGGCGGGGCGCCGTGGGCTTGGCCCTGGTGACGGCGGGAACGCTGCTGATGCTGCTTTGAGACAGGAAAAACGACCGCCAAAGGCGGTCGTTTTTCTTCGGGGTTCCGATGTCCGGGGGGGCGATCCGGGGCCGGGCGCAGCCCCTGGCCGGTGCCGGCGGCGGAGCCGGTGATCACGGCGGCCTTTCCCACGGGAGGAAGCAGAGGCTCCGGTCATCCGGCTTCCCCGTCAAAGGCGGGCGCCGCCCGCCCCCTCGCAG
>NZ_UQXD01000035.1 GCF_900544955.1 uncultured Oscillibacter sp. | reverse complement strand
CCCGGCAGGCGGCCCTGGGGGCCGTGGCGTCGGAGCAGAGCGCCCGGGAGGGGCAGGACGCCGCCATCCGCCAGGAGCTCTCCTCCGCCGTGGCGGGGGCCAAGAGCGAGGCCTCCGCCGCCGTGACGGCGGAGCGGACCGCCCGGACGGACCAGGACGCCGCCATCCGCCGGGACTTTGCGGCGGCGGATGCGGCGGCCGCCGCCGCGGTCCCCCTGGTGAAGCTCCGGGAGATCACCACCTCCGCCGCCGCGGCCCAGGTGGATCTGGACCTGGGGGGCATCGCCCTGGGCAGCTACTGGGAGCTGATCATCGTGCCCCGGCTCAACGCCTCCAGCAACTACATCTACCTCCGGATCAACGGCCTCTCCGAGCGGGTCTATGTGGGCGACGGCATGACGGACTACATCTCCATGACCTATCCCTTCAACAGCGGCGCCTATACCGTGTGCCGCCTGTACGCCTACGGCGGCTCCGTGGCCTGCCGGACCCATCTGGACGGCTACGCCAGAAACGTCGGATTGACGACGGTGATGGCCAAGGCCGTCTCCACCTCCTTCCTGACCCCCGCCGGGCTGCGGACGGTCAATTTCTACACCAACGACGGCACCCCCATCGCCGCAGGCGGAAAATTCACCATCTACGGCATCCGCCTGTGATCCGGCGCCCCGGTCCATCCGAGCATCCGCTCCCTTGGACCGGGGCTTTTTCAGCTTCCTTTCAGCTTGCCGCCGTAAACTCCTTTTATGAGTACGACGGAAGGGAGCAAGCGCCCATGCGGATTTTACTGGTGGAGGACGAACAGCTGCTGGCGGAGACCCTGGCGGACGTCCTGGCCCAGGCGGGGTATCTGGTGGATGTCTCCGCCGACGGGGAGAGCGGCCTGGACAACGCCCGCAGCGGCATCTACGACGCCATGGTGCTGGACGTGATGCTGCCCAAGCTGGACGGGTTCACCCTGCTGCAGCGGCTACGGGAGGAGCACAGCCGCCTGCCGGTGCTGATGCTCACCGCCCGGGGAGATCTGAAGGACCGGGTCCGGGGGCTGAACGGAGGCGCAGACTACTATCTGACCAAGCCCTTTGAAAACGCCGAGTTCCTGGCCTGCCTGGGGGCGGTACTGCGGCGGCAGAGCGAGATTGTGCCGGAGTCCCTGGTCTTCGGGGATCTGCTGCTGATCCCCTCCGCCTGCGAACTGCGGAAGGGAGAGCTGTGCCTGCGGCTGAACCAGAAGGAGACGGAGATCCTGCGCCTTTTGATCTCCAACAGCACCCAGTACCTGCCCCGGGAGACCCTCTTTTTGAAGGTCTGGGGCTACGCCTCCGAGGTGGGGGACAACAACGTGGAGTCCTACATCTCCTTTCTGCGGAAAAAACTGTCCATCCTCCACTCCGCCGTGAACATCGCGGTGCTGCGGCGGGTGGGCTACCGGCTGGAGGTGACGGCGCCGTGATTCAAAAGCTGCGGATCAAATTCATCGCCACCCTCATGTCCATCATGACCCTGTTTCTGGTGGCCATGCTGCTGGGGCTGTACGCCTTCAACCGATCCAACTTCCAGCGCACCAGCTGGGAGGCCCTCCGGGCGGCCGCCACGGACAGCGTTCCCCTGGTTCGGATCGGCATTCCCCTGGCGGTGGTGGACCTGCCTCCCGACGGGGCGGGCAGCGTGGTCCAAAACCGGATTTTCCACCTCACCGACTTTCAGGCCATCCAGCTGGCCCGGGAGGCCCAGGCCCTGCCGGAGGACAGCGGCACCACCCAGGGCCGCCTGCGCTACCTCTCCGTGGACCTGGGCCCGGCGGGAACGCGCTACGCCTTTGCGGACACCTACATGGAGCAGACCGCCCTCCGCGCCCAGGCCGTCAACTCCCTGCTGATCGGCCTGGGCACTCTGGCGGTCTTTTTCGTCATCAGCGTGCTGCTGGCCCGGTGGATGGTCCGGCCGGTGGAGGCGGCCTGGGACCAGCAGCGCCGGTTTGTGGCGGACGCCTCCCACGACCTGCGAACCCCACTGACGGCGGTGCTGTCCAACGTGAACATGCTGATCGACGTCCCCGGCGCGCCACCGGAGAAGATCCGGCGGCGGCTGGACATCGCCCGGACGGAGCTGCTGCGGATGAAGGAGCTGGTGGAACAGCTCCTGGTGCTGGCCCGGAGCGACGGCGCCGACCTGCAAAAAAGCCCCCCGGTCCGCCAGGCGGTGGACCTCTCCTACCTCATTACCTGTAGCGCCGCCTCCTTTGAGCCGGTGCTCTTCGACGCGGGAAAGCAGTTGGACTGCCGGATCGACGAGGGGTTGTCCGTCCTGGGGGACGGGGAGCAGCTCCGGGCGCTGGCGGACATCCTGCTGGACAACGCCTGCAAGTACAGCCTCCCCGGCAGCACCATCTCCCTGCGCCTCGCTCCGGAGGACCGGGGCTGGGTCCGCCTGACGGTGGAGAACCCCTGCGCCCCCATCTCCCGGGAGGATCTGGCGCGCATGTTCGAGCGGTTCTACCGGCTGGACAAATCCCGGGGGGAGTCCCGGGGATACGGCCTGGGGCTGGCCATCGCCAAAGGCATCGCCGAGGCGCACCGCGGCACCCTCCGGGCCGAGGGCGGAGACGGCGCCGTGGCCCTCCACCTGCGGCTCCCCCGCCGGTGAACGCCCGCTTTTCCTATCCATCTTTTTATACGCAGAGGGGCCGGCGCCTTCAAAAGCGCCGGCCCCTCTGCGTATTCGCTGCATCTGCCGCGTCTGCCGGAGACCCGGGGAGGCGCCGTGCGCGGATTCCCCGAGCGCCGGTCCCCTCCCTTGCCGTCCCCCGGGCACCACCCTTGAAATGGCCGCCCCGGGCCGGAGGCCTCCAATGCCCCGCCGGGGGAAGCCGGGGGCGGGCCTCTCAAAACTGGTTTGCCAGCAGGTGGATGGGCACGCCGGTGCCGCTGTGGTCCCAGTCCACCGGAAGGGCCTCGCAGGCGGGACAGCGGAACGCGTCCATCCGGCGGCAGTCCGCCGCCTCCAGGCGCAGGTCCAGCGCCGCCAGATTCTCGTCGATGTTGGTGGGAGTCAGGGCCTTCACAATGGTCTGAAGGCCCTTCCACCGGACCAGCCAGTTCAAAATCACCTGGTTCTGGCTGCATCCGTACTTCTCTGCCAGCGCCCGCAGCAGCGGGTAGTTTTGCCCGGCGGTCCGGTTCCGCCGCAGGGGCTGGTAGCAGACGAAGCGCACGCCCCGGCGGCGGCAGTCCGCCAGGACGCCGGCGGCCTCGTACTGCCGGCACTCGAAGTTGTACAGCCCCTCGAACAGCGCCACCTGCCCCGCCAGCGCCCCCCAGGCCGCGGGGGAGAGGTTGCCGGCCCCGACATACCGGACCTCTCCCCGGTCCCGCCGGGCAAAGATCCGCTCATAGACCGCCTCCAGCGGCACCGGGGTCTCATAGGGGCTGTGAATTTGCAGGCAGTCCACATAGTCGGTGCCGAAGGCCCGGAGATAGCCCTCCAACTGCCGGTCCACGTCCGCCGCCCGCCGGATGTCCGGCTCCACATAGACGCAGAGGAACAGCGCCTCCCGGGGCACCTGGGCCAGCAGCTCCCCCACCAGCTCCACCACGGCGCCCGCCCCGTAGGAAAAGCCGGTGGAGAGCATATTCTGCCCCCGGTCCACCGCGTACCGCAGTCCCGCCAGCGCGGCGGGCCGGTCCGCCCGGTCGGTGCGGTAGGTGCCGATGCCGATGGGGCACAGGTCTTTTAGCTCCGTCACGGCCTATCCCTCCCCGCTTCGGTTTTTGCCCCGGAGGGCGTTGGGCGGACAGCCGTAGTACAGCTTGAACCGCCTGGAAAAATAGTGGATGTCGCAAAAGCCCAGCTCCTCCGCGATCTCGGAGACGCTCTTGCCGGAGGAGTACAGCAGCCGGCTGGCCTGCTCCATCTTCAGCATCTGGGTGTACTCCTTGAAGCCCATCCCCGTCAGCTCCAGGAACTTGCTGGTGAGCTTCCGGGGGGAGATATAGAGGGCCTTGGAGATCTCTTGGAGGGAGATGTTCCGGCTGAAATTGTGGGTGATGATGTTCTTGATGTCCTGGAGCAAAAACGCGTCGGCGTCCCCGGCGTCCCGCTGGTCCCAGCTGTGGCTGAAGTCGTAGAGCTTCAGCAGGTTTTCCAGAATCATGGCCCGGTTCCCCAGCAGCAGCTCCCGGCCGCCGCCGATGCCGCCGGTCCGGATCTGGCGGAACAGGCCGTGAAACTTCTCGTGAAAGGACTTGGTGTAGCAGGACTCCCCCAGCGTCTCGTTGATCCGGGCAATGTCCTCGCCGCCGGCGGTGTTGCCGCTGTTGAAGCTGAACCCCATGTAGATCAGCTGCATGGGCTCCGGCCCCGGGTTGAGCAGATGATGGCGCATGAAGGGCGGGATCAGCAGCCCGCTGCCCGGCTCCACCACGATCTCCCGGTCCCCGAACCAGTAGCGGCCCTGGTTGCCCTCCAGATAGTTGTAGCACCAGCTGGTGTAGCGGTGGGTCAGCCCCCGCTCCCCCGGGCCGAACTCCACATACCCCAGAAAGTCCAGGGACGCGGAGGCCACCTCCTGCAAGTGAATGCGCTTATTGAGCAGGTTGTACTCTTCTTCCAATGCCATGTCCATTCCTCCCGCATCCCAGGCCCTGCCGGACCCTGCCGGAAGCCGCCCGCCCCGGGGAAACGGCTCCCCACACAGTATAACAGAGTATTCGAATATTTGAATACACAAACGGCGGGAAACCGCCGCAGGCGGAAGGAGCGGCCGCTCCCTCCGCCTACGGCGCCGCCTTACAGGGCGTGCTCCGTGCGCTGGATGATCTGGTCCTGCAGCCCCTTGTCCAGGGAGTTGAAGTAGGCGCTGTAGCCCGCCACCTTCACCACCAGGTCCCGGTAGTCCCCGGGCCGCTCCTGGGCCGCCCGCATCTCCGCGGCGGAGAGAATGTTGAACTGCACCTGATTGCCCTTCAAATCCACCAGATAGCTCTTCACCATGTCCGCAAACCGGGCCCCCCGGAGGGGGTCGAACCGGCCATAGGCGTCCGTCAGGGCGCTGGGGTGGAAGCGCAGGTTCAGGATGTTGCCGTCGATGAACAGGGTATGGTCCACCTTGGACACGCTTTTCAGCGCGGCGGTGGGGCCGTGGACGTCCGTTCCGGCGTGGGGGGAGATGTTGTCGGACAGGGCCTCGCCGGCGGCGCGGCCGTCCGGGGTGGCCCCCACCGTCTCCCCCTCGGGGACGTTGGCGGTGAGGCCCTGGAGGGAGGTGCCGAAGACGCCGCCCCGCCAGGGGGTGTACTGCCGGGCCTCCCGGGCGAACAGTTCGCTCAGGCGGGCGGCGTAGCCGTCCACCTCGTCCATATCGTTGCCGTACTTGGCCAGGCGGCGGACCCGCCTGCGGATCTCCTGTCCCCGCTCGCCGCTCCAGTTGCCGTCCAGAATCTCCACCAGCTCCCGCAGCGTCAGGACCCGGTCCTCAAACACCAGCTTTTGCAGGGCGTACAGGGCGTTGCAGGTGTCGCCGGTGCCATGGCCCTGGAGAATGGTGTGAGAGTAGCGGGCGTTCTCGCCGCCGCCCAGGGACATGTCCCGGCCCATCTCCACCCGGTAGTCCAGCAAACCGGAGGTGAAGGGCGTGGGGTTCAGGGCCGCGTCGGTGGCGGAGGTGATGGCCGTCAGCTCCACGATGTAGCCCATATACCGGGCCAGCTGCTCCTGGAACGCGGTCAGGAGGTCCTCGATGCTGCGGTACTCCTCCAGCCGCTTCGCCGCAAACAGGCGGACGCCGGTGCGGGGGTTCACCCCCTCGTGGAGCAGAATCTCCAAAATTTTCAGGAAGTTGAAGTAGCAGTCCCCGCCGGTGAAGGAGAAGCTCTTGCCGGGCACCACCGCCTCGGAGCAGCCGCCGATGCCGTATACCCGGGCGTCCTCCAGGGGGACGCCGGTCTTCGCCAGGGACTCCACGATGCACTCGTCGGAGAAGAAGGCGGGCAGTCCGCCGCCATGGCGCAAGAGCACCTCCACCGCGTGGGCGATCAGCGCCTGAGGGGTGTCCTTGTTCACCCGGAGGATGGGGGTGGGCTGGGGCAGGCGGGTGTCCGCCAGGGCGTCCAAAAACAGCTCCGTCAGCTCGTTGGAGCACTCCCGCCCCGCGGCGTCCATGCCCCCCAGGGTGATGGTCATGAACATGGGGGCGCCGCTTTTCAGCCGGGTCTCCGGCCAGGGGCGGACCTTGTTGAAGCGGCTGACCTTGATGTAGAAGCTGTCGATCAGCTCCAGGGCCTCCGCCCGGGTGACGGCGCCGGCGGCCAGGTCCCGCCGGTAGAAGGGCCAGAGGTACTGGTCGATGCGGCCCAGGGAGATGGAGTGTCCGTTGCTCTCGATGTGGATGAGCAGATGGAGGAAGTACGTCAGTTGCAGCGCCTCGAAAAAACCGGAGGGCGCCGCCTCCGCCAGATGGCGGCAGGCTGCGGCGGCCCGCCGCAGCGTGGGCCGGTTCTCCTCCCGGGCGGAGGCGGCCAGCGCCTCCGCCTGCCGGGCAAAGCGGAGGAACCACCGCTCCACGGCGGTGTAGCTGATGGTCACCGCGTCCAAAAACAGCTTCTTTTCAAAGGCGTGGGGGTCTCCCCGCAGATCCAGCGCCGCCCGGGCCGCCTCCGCCCGGCGCAGCACGCCGGGGACGCCCTCCTCCATCAACCGGAAGTAGTCGGGGATGATGTGGCCGTCGCCGGCGGACTTCCGCACGCCGTCGTACAGCACGTCGTTCAGCCGGAAGGCGTCCGCGTCCCAGGCCTGCAAAACCTCCTCCGGGAAGATGCGGGCGGTGGTGCGCACCACCCGGTCCTCGTGGGTGCGGCCCCGCCAGTAGGGGGCGATCTCCCGGATGAGGGCCTTGGTCTCCTCCGGGACGTAAAAGCGGTCGTAGGGCCGCTGTTCAAAGTCGTCCAGCTCGTTGACCAGAAACTCGATGCTGAACTCCGGAAACAGCGGCGCCGCGTTCTCCCGGGTGGCGTGGTTGCCCACGATCAGCTCGTTTTCGTCGATGACCACGCTCATCTTGTCCAGAATGTCCCGCAGGGCCACGGCCCGGCGGATCACCGGGTCCTCCCCCTCCGTGGACCGGTAGGAGTCGGTGACAATCCGCCCCCGCTCCCCGCAGAGATAGCTCTTGGCGTCCGCGGCCTTCAGCCGCAGGTAGGTAATCCGTTCACTCATCCGCGCATTCCTCCCCGTCAGGTGTGGGCGATCCAAACGCCCATGTCCTCAAATTGTTTTTCCAGCGCCTCCATCCGCTCTCTGGAGGGGGCCTCCACGCCCCGGGCGGCGGGCTCGTAGGGCAGGCCCAGGTTGGCGTACTTGGCCTTGCCGAATTCGTGATAGGGCAGCAGCTCCAGGGGAATCCGCCGGCCCAGGCTCCCAAGGAAGGCCCCGATGGCGGCGAGGTTCTCCGCATCGTCGTTGTAGGTGGGAATCACCGGCATCCGCACCAGCAGGGACTTCTCCGGGTATTCCTCGGCCAGGATGCGGAGGTTGCGGAGGATGGGCCCGCTGGACACCCCCAGCACCGCCAGGCTCCGGGCCGGGTCCGCCAGCTTGATGTCGCAGAGGAAGTGGTCCACCCAGGGCACCGCCCGGCGCAGCACGTCCTCCCCGGCATAGCAGGTGGTCTCCACGGCGGTGGAGATGCCCAGGCGCTCCTTCGCCCCCCGCAAAAGCGCCAGCAGCGCGTCCGGGTGGGACAGGGGCTCGCCGCCGCTGACCGTCAGCCCGCCGCCGCTGCGGAGGTAGAAGTTCTCGTCCTTTGCCACCTCCTCCAGCACGGACTCCACGGACCGCTCCTCGCCGAAGATTTTGTAGCAGTCCTGGTGGCAGGCCGCAACGCAGGCGCCGCACAGGCCGCAGCGCGCCCGGTCCAGCCGGACGCCGTCCGCCTCCAGGCGGATGGCCCCCCGGGGGCACGCCGCCGCGCAGCGGCCGCACCGGCGGCACAGATTCTGATTGTGGGACAGGAGGGGGGCGAAGCTCTGCCCCTCCGGGTTGGCGCACCAGGGACAGCGCAGGGGGCACCCCTGCAAAAATACGATGGTGCGGATGCCGGGGCCGTCGTGTACGGAGTATTTCTGGATATTGAAGATGTGGGTCTGCTGGCTGCACGGCGTGCACATAGGCGCTTCCTCCTGCCCTTGTCTGCCCCGGCCGTCCCGGGGCGCGGTTTCAAATGGTGTGGACCGTTCTGCGGATCAGGTGGTCCTGCACGTCCCGCCCCAGCTCCACAAAGTAGGCGCTGTAGCCGGACACCCGCACCAGCAGGTCCTTGTAGTTCTCCGGGTGGCGCTGGGCCTCCAGGAGCGTGTCGCCGTCCAGGATGTTGTACTGGACGTGGAAGATGCCGTAGTCGTTCAAGGCGTGGTTGAAGTCCACAAACTTCTTCAGATTCGCCTCACTGTCCACGATGTTGGGGGCGAATTTCAGGTTGAACACGTAGCCCTGGGGCAGCAGGGAGGCGTCGATCTTGGAGAGGGACTTCACCACGCTGGTGGGGCCCTGCAAATCCCGGCCCTGCATGGGACAGATGTTGTCGTTGAGCAGCTCGCCGCCCACCCGGCCGTCGGGGGTGGGGCCGGTGCGCCAGCCGAAGCCCACGTTGCCGGTGAGGTTGTAGACACTGGGCACCCATCTGCCGCCCCGGGGATTCTCGTACCCCTGCATGGCCTCGTAGTAGTCCCGCACCACAAACACCGCCTCCGTGTCCGCTCCGTCGTCGTCGTTGCCGAACTTGGGGGTCCGCCGGATGAGCAGCTGCCGCAGCGCCTCTCCCCGCTCCCCGGCGAAGTTGCCGTCCAGCGCCTGGAGCAGCTCCTCCATGGTGACGCTGCCCTCCTCGAACACCGCCCGCTTCACCGCCGCCAGGGAGTCCGACGCGGTAATGGGCCCGGCGGCCAGGGGGGAGGTCTGGTTATAGACAGCGCCGCCGGCGGTGAAATCCCGCCCGGACTCCACGCAGCCGTCCACAATCAGCGAGTAGAACACATGGGGCACCAGCTCCGCCTGCACGTTGTCCAGCACGTTGTCCAAAATGGCCAGCTGCCGGACAAAGTAGCGGACCTGCCGGGAATAGGCCGTCCGCAGCGCCTCCATGTCCCGGAAGGTCCGGGGGTCGCCGGTATGGGGGCCCATCTGCACGTTCACGTCCGGGTGGAAGTCCTTCCCGTCGTAGTACCAGTGCTGCACGCCGTCGTGCAGCGCCAGGTCCATGCACATGGCAAGGCACAGATTGCCCATGTTGCCCCCGGAGCAGGTCTTGCCGCAGACGATGATCTCCGAGCAGCCCAGATCGCCGTAATTCCGGGCGTCCTCCAGGGGGATGCCCGCGTTTTGCAGGGACTGGATCACCACCCGGTCCGTGAAGAACTTGGGCTTGTCCCGGCCCGCCGCCGCGTGGGCGCAGCACTTTTTCAAAAACCGCTGGGGGATCAGGGCGTGGTTGCGCACGGCGATGTCCGGCTGCATCAGCCGCACGTCCTCGTCGGCGTCGATGCACAGGTAGGAGAGCTCGTTGGTGGCGTCCCTGCCGTTTTCGTCCACGCCGGAGAGGGTGATGGTCTGGCCCACGCCGGGGCCGGCGAAGATCATGGCGCCCTCATTGCTGTAAATCTTGGTGATGGTGGCGGTCTGGAGATACAGGCAGTCCAGAAGCTCCAGCGCCCCCTCGTCGTCCAAAGCGCCCGCCTGCTTGTCGCGGAGGTAGTAGGGGTAGAGGTACTGGTCCATTCGGCCCAGGCACACCGACAGGCCGTTGACCTCGATCTGGGGAATGAGCTGCACGAACCAGACGCACTGTAAAGCCTCCCAGTAGTCCCGGGCGGGCTCCATGGGCACCCGGCGGCAGTTTTGCGCCATCCGCAGCAGCTCCTGCCGCCGGTCCGCGTCCGCCGTCTCGGCGGCCAGCCGCTCCGCCAGGGCGGCGTACCGCTCCGCAAAGCACGCCACCGCCCGGATGGTCTCCAGCTCCCCCTGGTAGAAGGTGTATTTTGCGTAGTAGTCCGTGGCGGTCTGGTCCAGGGCCTCCATCCGCTCCTGAATCTCCCGGCCGATGTCCCGGAAGCCCCGCTCCAGAATCCGGGGGAAGTCCGGGATGAAGTGGCCGTGGCCGGACATCAGGTAGTTGGCGTTGGAGATGATGCCGTATTGCAGGCTGCGCCGCACACTCTCCGGCAGCACGCCGTCGGCCCGGTCCCGCACCGTCTTGCAATTCCAGTAGGGCAGCAGCGCCTTCAGCTCCGCCACCTGCTCCGGCGTGATGGCGAACTTGTCGCCGGGCCGGGTGGGCCAGCCCTCCATCTCCGCCAGGGTGGCGTCCCACTGGAACTCCGGGAAGATCAGCCCCGCCCGGGACCGCTCCCCCTGGTTCCCCGCCAGGAGCTGGCCGTCGTGGATGTAGATGGGCATCTCTCCCAAAATCTTCTGGAGGGCCTTGGCCCGGCGCAGCGGCGCCGGCAGCCCCTCCGTCTCCTGATAGGACGCCGTGACCAGCCGCGCCCGGGCCGTGTCCACCGTGCGGTCGATGTGGACCTGCTTTCTGATGCGCTCCACCCGCTCTTTTCTGGTAAGTTTCATGATGCACCCCCGTCGTTCACGCAAAATTCCCATGTCCGCGCCGGGCCGCGCCCCCGGCTCCCAACCACAGCATAGCAAGCCATGCTCCATTTTTATGTTGCAAATACTACGGATTTACCGCCAGTTTTTGTGAAAACGCGCACATTTTTTGTGACAATTCACCTTGTGAAAATATGCCACGAACAGCGGCCTGCTCATGGCATATTTCTCAGCGTTGGGCGGGGACCCTCACACGTCCATGCCCAGCAGGCGGGGCAGCAGCAGCGACAGGTCCGGGAACACGATTAGCAGCACCGTCAGCACCACATAGACCAGGATATAGGGCACCACGCGCTTGGAGATGTCCTCCATCTTCACCTTCAGGGAGGACGAGGAGATGAACAGCGCCACGCCCACCGGCGGCGTGATGATGCCGATGAGGTTGCCGATGAGGAAGACGGCGCAGATGGCGTAGGCGTTGATGCCGAAGGGCGCCAGGGCCGCTACCGCCGTGGGCGCCAGAATGATGCACAGCACGATCAGATCAATGAAGCAGCCCATGACCAGCAGCACCGCCAGCAAAAACAGCATTCCCAGGATGGGGCTGACGTTGCAGATGCCCGTCATCAGTTCCACGAAGAACTTGGTCATGCCGCTCATGCTCATGACGTAGCTGATGACGTAGGAGGACGCGCACAGCAGCAGCACGGTGGCGGCGGTCTTGCCGGCGTCGGCGAAGATGTCCCGCACCAGCCTCAGGTTCAGCCGCCCATAGACCAGGGCCAGGAGGAAGGAGAAGGCGGAGCCGATGGCGCCGGCCTCCGTGGCGGTGAAGACGCCGCCGTACATGCCGCCGATGACCACCACGGGGACGGAGACCAGGGGCAAAAAGCGGAGGAAGGCGTCCCGCTTCTCCTTGGCGGTGTACACCCGGTCGCTGCCGCCGAAGCCGTGCTTCCGGGAGAGGTAGATGATGGTCAGCGTCAAAAAGACGACGGTCAGCAGGCCGATGGACAAATCCACGATGAACAGCGAGCCGATGGAAAGGCCCGTGGCCACGCCCAGCACAATACAGGTGACGGAGGGCGGAATCAGCTGGCCCAGGGGGGCGCAGGCCGCGATGGTGGCGGCGGTCCAGTCGGCGGGGTAGCCGTTGTCGATCATCTCCGGCCCCAGCATTTTGCTGAAGGTGGCACAGGTGGCGTTGGCGGAGCCGGTAAGGGCGCCGAAGATGGCGGAGGCGTAGACGGCGATGAGGGCCAGGCCGCCCTTCCGCTTGCCGATGGAGGGTTTCAAGGCGTCCACCAGCAGGCTGGCAAGCCCCGTCTTCTGGTAGATGACGCCCATGAGGGTGAAGAGGAAGATGGCCAGCAGGGTGAAGCTGCCGAAGCCCGAGAGGACGCTTTTAATCACCAGGGACATCTTCAACCCCGAGGCCAGCATGGCCAGGGCGCCGGCGCCGCCCAGGGCGTAGGTGATGGGGGTGCCCAGGAAGAGCATGGCGAAAAAGGCCAGGAAAAAGACCAGGGCCAACAAACCGGTACTCATGCCTTCGCACCTCCCTCTTCCTCAGCCGCCGCAGGGGGGCCGTACTTCTCGAAATACGTGCCGAACCAGATGTCCAGGATGCACAGGGCGATGCGGATGGCGATCATGATAAAGCCGAACACCGCCGCGCCGTAGACGTAAATAAACGAATATCCGTAGTACACGGTCTTCTGGGCCGTGTAGTTGGGGATATTGATGATGCCGTAGTAAACGCAGGGGAGAACGAAGATGTAGTTCGTCAGATAGACCAGGGTGAAATAGACCCGCTTGAACAGCAGGTTCTTGCTGGCCATGACTTTGGAGGGGAAGATTTCCACATTGGGGTTGTCGTTGATGGAGAAGAGGTAGCTGCTGCCCAAAAAGCACAGCCACATATGGAAGGTCTGCGCCAGCTCCGTCTGATAGGGGCAGGAGAGGCGGAAGCAGTAGCGGCCCAGGACGCACCAGGTCATCAGGACGAACAGCGCCACGCCCATCACCAGCATCACCGTTTTTTCAAAGGCCGCCAGGCCACGGTCAATCGTATTGAGTGCAGTTTTCACGGGAGTCCTCCTCACGTATCCGCAAATTCGGATGATTCACCCGGAAAGGGGAGAGGCCGGAAGCCTCTCCCCTTCCCTGGAAACAGAATCGGATGCGGCTTTTCGCGCCGGAATCAGTTGGCGTCCACCCAGTCGATGACGTCCTGGCCGATTTTGCCGGCGTAGGTGTCGAACAGTCCGCCGTCTACCAGAACCTGCTTGAACTCGGAGTTGTCTGCCACCTGGATCACGTTGACGCCAGCCTCCTCCAATGCGTCTGCGGCGGCGCCGGCGGCGTAGGCCTTGCCCAGCTCCGTGGAGTACAGGCAGGCCTCATGGGCGGCCTCCCAGATGATATCCTGATACTCCTGGGGCAGCCCGTCCATCAGCTCCTTGGAGGCAAGCAGGGGGTGGAACAGCTGGAGCCAGCCGGCCTTGGTGTAGTTGGGGGCCACCTCGTAGAATCGCATGGCCAAATAGGTATCCACCTCGTTCTCCATGCCGTCGATGACGTTGGTCTGCATGGACTGGTAGCACTCGTTATAGGACAGGGGGGTGGCCTGGGCGCCCATCATGCCGATGGCGTCCACCTGAATCTGGGTCTGCATGGTCCGCAGCTTCAAATCCTTCATATCCGCCAGGCAGGTGATGGGCTTGCCCTCCACGGTGAGGAAGTTCCGGTCGCCCACGGAGGCCAGGTCCAGGCAGTACAGCCCGATGTCGGACACGGTGTCCATGTGCGCCCGGGCCACGTCGGACTGGGTGAAGGCGATGGCCTGGTCCTGATCGCGGAAGAGGAAGGGGCAGTCCGCGAACACGAAGGCGTCGGTGAAGCCCGCCATGACGGCGGAGGACACGCTGGCAAAGGCCAGCTCACCGTTTTGCATCATCTCCACATACTCCTGCTCGGAGCCCAGCTCGCCGCCGGGATGGATGTCAATGATGACATGGCCGTCGGTCCGCTCCTCCACCAGCTCCTTCAGCTTGTTGAATCGGGTGGTGTGCTGGGAGTTGGGGTCCTCCGCCACGGTGTAGGCGGCAATCAGGGTGTATACGGTGCCGTCGGCCTGGGGGGCGTCCCCGGTCCCGGAGCCGCCCTCTCCCGCGGAGCCGCCGCAGGCGGTCAGGAGGGAGAGCAGCAGGAGGGACGCGAGCGCAATGGACAAAGCCTTCTTCATGGTCTTCCAGTCTCCTTTCAATATTGCCATACCTCGGTGGATTTTCTCGGTTGCAATTGTGAGTATAGCACAAACGCCTTTTTGACGTTTGTGCTATCCGGAAAACTTTTTGCATTTTTCTGCATACTTTTCGTCTATTTCGTACGACTCCACTTTTTTACTATCTTTTCGCCGCTTTCCGCGGGGGTTTGGGGCGTTTTCCGCCCCGGCCTCCCGTCCGGCAACTGCCCGCCGCCCCGGTTTTTTCCAGGGGCGGCGGGCAGCAGGGCGGGTTTGTGCGATGCGCAAAAGGGCAAAGCGCCGCCCCGGACTTACACCAGCTCCCCCCGGGCCTCCTGGGCCCAGTGGTCCACCACCATCTTCGGCGCGTAGACGAACATCATGTGCATCTCCCCGTCCCCGGTGTTTCTCAGGGTGTGGGGCACCCCGGCGGGCACGTAGACAAAGTCCCCGGAGACCAGCGGGCAGGTCTCGCCCCCCACCGTCATCTCCCCCGTCCCCTGCAAAATCGTGTAGCTCTCCACCGTGGGGTGGTCGTGGAGGGGGACGGAGCCGCCGGGGTGGATCATCACATAGCCCTGGCAGAAATGGTCCCCGTTGATGCAGCCGTTTTCCCCCAGCATCACCCGGGTGCGGCGCCCCGCCGGAAACTCCATGCCCTCGATCTCAAAAATATTTCCCTTCAGCATACGCTGCTCCTCCTTTTTGCGGGCTCAGCGGACGTTTCCGTCCGCCCGGTAGTCCCGCCAGACATTTTCAAAGAAATCATCCTCCTGGGGAATGGGCCGGACCGGCCGCCAGGAATAGGTGCAGCCCCCCTCGCCGTACCGGGCCAGCTGAACCGTATCCCCCCGCTCTCCCCGGTCCAGCCGGTAGGTGAACCGCTCCGGCAGGGCGTCGGAGGGCCGGTTCCCCGCCGCGTCCCGGTAGAGCGCGGAGCCCCGGCTCTTCCCGCCGCGGCGGAGGTAGTCCGCCATGGCCCCCAGGTACACCGTCTGGCACACCAGGGCGTCCCGGTAGTGGTAGGCGTCCCCCAGGCCCCGGATGTCCGCCGCCCGGGCCTCCCGGGGGAAATCCGCCAGGCTCCGCCGGGTCTCCGCCAGGGCCGCCTCGATCTCCGCCAGGTCCCGGATGGGGCCCCCCGCCCGGCTCATCCGCCTCCGGGCCTGGGTCCACAGCCGGTCCACCGTGGCCTCCCCGCCGGAGAGAAGGCCGTCAAACCGGGCCAGGTGGCGCGGCAGCACCGCCCCGCAGGCCGCCCGGAACCCCGCCTCGTCCGGCGGCAGGTCCCGCCGGGCGGTGATATACCGGGCGGCCCGGAGGGCGCCCACCTGCCCGGCGTTCAGCGCGCTGCCGCCGGGGCGGCACACGCCGTGGGTCCCCGCCGCCTCCCCGGCGGCAAAGAGGCCCGCCACGCCGGTCTGCCACCAGGCGTCCACGTCCAGCCCGCCGTTGTTGTGCTGGGCGCAGAGGGCGATCTCCAGGGGCTCCGTCTGCAAATCCACGCCCCGGCTGCGGTAGAACGCCGCCGCCGGGGCGTTCAGCCGCAGCAGCCGGTCGATGGGCGTTCCGAAGTCCGCCCCGGCGCTTTTCAGGTAGTCCCGGGCCCGGGGGTCCAGGGAGGCAAAGTCCACCGGGCAGCCGCCGGGGTTCTCCCGGTAGTCCAAAAACACCCGGCGCCCCTTCATACAGCACTCCTGGTACACCAGCAGGTCAATCACCGAGGAGCCGTCCCGGACCTTCTCCACGTCGAAGGGCCACTGGTAGCCCTTGAGGAACACCTTGCTCAGCATGTCCCCCCGGTCGGCGAAAAACGACGAGAGAAACTCCCGGGCGTCCCCCCCGGCGGGGTCCGTAGAGATCAACCGGGGCAGCACCTGCATGTAGCTGCCCGAGACGTTCCACCGGGGGCGGAGGGAGGCCAGGCCGTACTGCCACTCCGTCAAATTCTTTCCCAGGGCCCCCGCCTCCAGCGGCACGCCGGTCATGCCGGCGTGGCCCACGGGATACACAGAGTCCTCGTACATCCCGGCGGGGCCGCCGGTGGCCCAGACCACGTTGCAGCAGCACAGCGCCGCGTAGGCCGTCTCCCGGGAGGACGCGTTCAGATCCAGGCAGAGCAGGCCCTTCACCCCCGCCTCATCCGTCAGTACGGCCACCGCCAGATAGCCGTCCAGCAGCGAAATGCCCTTTGCCCGGACGGCGCGCTCCAGGGCCTCCGTCATCTCCCGGGAGGTCAGGGGCCCCACGGAGGTGGCCCGGCGGCGGGGGTCGTGGTCCGTCTTGTAGCCCACATACTCCCCGAACCGGTTCACCGGGAAGGGCACCCCCAGCTCGCACAGCCGCAGAAAGCAGGGCACGGAGTTGGCCGCCTCCGCCAGGGCGTGGTCCCCGTCCACGCAGCGGCCCTCAAACAGCGTCCGGGCCATCTCCCCCACGGAATCCGGCTCCCCGCCGGAGAGGGTCAGCTTGTAATAGGTCTGCTTGTCGGAGCCGGTGTTGCGGGAGGTTCCCCGGGCCATCCCCTCCGTCACCAGCACCACGTCCCGGCGGCCCAGCTTCCACAGCTGGTCCGCCGCGTTGAAGCCCGCGGCGCCGCTGCCCACCACCACCGCACCGGCCCGGGCCACCCGCAGCGAGTAGCCGCCGATCTCCTGTATGCTCCACTCCATGTGCCGTCCTCCCTTTCAAAGCCGCTGCAAATGCATGCCGCCGTCCACAAAGATCACCTGGCCGGTGGTGTAGCGGAAGCCGCCGCTGCACAGGGCCGCCACCGCCCGGCCCACGTCCTCCGGCAAGCCCCACCGGGCGATGGGGCTGATGCCGCTTTGGAACAGGGCGTCGTACTTCTCCCGCACCCGGGCGGTCATGTCCGACAGAATGATGCCGGGGCGGATCTCATAGACATAGATCTGCTCCGGCGCCAGCCGGTCCGCGTAGAGCCGGGTCAGCATGGACACCCCCGCCTTGGACACGCAGTACTCCCCCCGGTTCACGGAGGAGACCTCGGCGGAGATGGAGCTAATGTTGACGATGGTGCCCCGGGCGCCGTCCACCGCCGCCTGGGCCAGCATCTGCCGGGCCGCCGCCTGGGTCAGGAACATGGTGCCCCGGGTGTTGGTGCCCACCACCTCGTCGAAGCTCTCCTCCGTCATCTCCAGCAAATCCGCCCGGACCCGGGGGGCCACGCCGGCGTTGTTCACCAGCACGTCCAGCCGGCCGAACCGCTCCGCCGCCTGGGCCACGCACCGGCGGCTGTCCGCCGTGTCCGCCAGGTTCCCTCGGAGGTATACCACCTCATGGCCCGCTGCCCGCAGGGCCTCCAGCGCCGGGGCGTAGCGGCTCTCGGCGCTGGAGCCGGTGACGGCCACGGCGTAGCCCGCCTCCGCCAGCGCCCGGGCGATGCCAAGGCCGATGCCCCGGCCGCCCCCCGTCACAAGGGCCGTCTTTTTCATATTCCTTCCCCCTCCTCGGTTTGTTGGCCCTCCCGGGCCGCCCAGAATGCCAGCACGTCCCGGCGCATCTGCTCCGGCGGCACCTGGACGCCGGTCCAGTGCGCGAAGGAGCACACCCCCTGGTGGGCCAGCAGGTCCAGCCCCGCCACCGTGGAAAAGCCCAGGGCCCCGGCCCTCTTCAAAAACCGGGTGACCGGAGGCTCGTACACGGCGTCGAAAAACAAGGTGCCCGGCGCCGCCGCCCCGTAGGGGAAGATGCGGTCCAAGTCCCCCTGGTCCCGCATGCCGTTGGGGGTGGCGTTGGCCACCAAGCCGCAGGCGGGCAGCTCCCGCCGCCACAGGGCCGGGTCCCAGTCCAGCAGGCGGAGCCGCGTCCGGGGGCAGCGCAGGGCAATCCGGTCCGCAAAGCGGCGGAAGCTCTCCACAAAGGCGGTGTGGGACAGGGGGTTGGACACCACCAGCTCCTCCACTCCCTGGAGTGCCGCCTGGGCCGCCGCGGCCCGGGCAAAGCCCCCCGCCCCCAGGATGAGGGCCTTCCGGATGGGCCGGGCCTCCCCCCGCCCCTCCTGGACGGCGGACCAGAAGCCGGAGCTGTCCGTGTTGTAGCCGGTCAGGACGCCGTCTCGGCTCACCGCGCAGTTCACCGCCCCGATGATCTGGGCCTCGTCGCCCAGGGCGTCCATATGGCGGAGGGCCGCCTCCTTCACCGGCATGGTGAACACGTACCCCTCCAGCTCCACCAGCCGCAGCGCCTCCATCACCCGGTCGAAGGACGCCAAATCCGCCCGCAGCGCCAGGAACACGCAGTCCATCCCCAGCCGGTCGAAGGCGCTGTTCATGATGACGGGCGACATGGAGTGGGCGATGGGGTCTCCCAAAATGGCGAACAGGCGGGTCTTTGCGTTGACGGTGATCGTTCTCACTGCGGCGCCTCCTCTCTTCTCTGCCGCCTCCGGCCCCCCACGGAATCCCGCAGGACGAGCCGCGGCGGATAGCGCTTCTCCGGCCTGCCCGCCGGGGTCCGGCCCTCGATCACGGCGATGAGGTGCCGGGTGGCGTCCCGGCCCATCTCGTAGAGGGGCTGCTCCACCGTGGTCAGCGCCGGAGAGTAGCAGGCGGCGAAGGGCACGTTGTCGTACCCCAGCACCGACACGTCCTCCGGCACCCGCAGCCCCGCCCGGGCCAGGGCCCGCATGGTGTCGAAGGCCAGCGGGTCGCTCTGGGCGAAGACCGCCTGGGGCACGCAGCCCGCCTCCACCTTTTCCAGCACGCAGCGATAGGCCCGCTCCGCCTGGTCCTCCACCCCCGTCCACACCAGATCCTCCTCCACCGGCAGCCCGTGGTCCCGGAGGGCCCGCTCATAGCCCCGCAGGCGCTGGCGGTGCAGCTCCAGCTGGGCGCGGCCGGTGACGGTGGCGATCCGGGTGAAGCCCTGCTCCAGGAGGTAGCCGGTGCCCAGGTACGCCCCCCGCTCGTTGTCGGACACGAAGGCGTCCGTCCCGTCCGGCGCGGCCCGCATGAGGCACACCGCCGGATAGCCCTCCTCCCGCAGCTCCAGGAGGGTGCGGCTCTCCCCGCCGGAGAGGGCCGTGGAGAACAAAAAGCCGTCCACAAAGCGGTTTTTCAGGTTCCGGATATACTCCCGCTCCCGCTCCTGGTCCTCCTGGGTGTTGCAGAACACCACAAAATAGCCCTGCCGCCGGGCCTCCGTCTCCACCGCGATGGCCAGGCTGGGGTAAATCTGGTTTTCAATGTTGGGAATCAGAAAGGCGATGGTCCGGGTCCGCCCCTCCTTCAGCCCCTTGGCCATCACGTTGGGCCGGTACTCCATCTCCTCCGCGATGCGGAGCACCCTGGCCCGGGTCTTCTCCTCCACCAGGTCCTTTCCGTTCAGGACCCTGGACACCGTGCTGGCGGAGACCCCCGCCCGCTGCGCCACGTCCTTCAAGGTCACCATACTTCCATCACAGCCTTTCTTTGCAAACGTTTGCATTTCCGGGCGACTGCACCGCTTTCCCCGTTGGACGGCGCCCTTCTTTGCTGCAAACGTTTTTATTTCCTCTGCCCCCAGCATAACAGAACCCGTTTCCCGGCGCAATAAACAGCTTTTCTCAACTTTCCCGTCCGTTTTCATCAGTTTTGCACAACGCGGCGGCCAATCCGCCTCCGCGCTCCTCCCGGGCAGGGCGGCAGAGCCGAATTTGCGCTCCCGGCGGCAAACCCGGTGCCGTCCCTTGCGCGGCGCGGGAAAATCCGGTATAATAATGGCATCTTTCGTTTTCTAAATTCGATACAGAAGGGTGATATCTGAATATGAAACTGGTAACGTACTCCCTCTCCGGCGCCGTGCAGGTGGGGCTGATCGGCACCGACGCCGAAAAGGTGGTCCCCATCCGCGCCCTGGGCTTCACCGCCGCCGACATGAACGGCTTCATTGACCAGCTCCAAGGGGCCTCTCCCGCCGCCCTGCTGGAGCAGGTGGACGCCGCCCCCGGCGATCCCCTGGCCCAGTGCCGCCTGCTGGCCCCCATTCAGCACCCCCGGCAGGATGTGGTGTGCCTGGGCGTGAATTACTACGAGCACCGGGACGAGACCCTGGCCTCCAACATCAAGTACGACGGGAAGCTCTCCAAGCCCGTGTATTTCAGCAAGCGGGTCAACGAGGCCGTGGCCCCCGGCGAGGCCATCGACAGCCACACCGGCCTGGTGGAGTGCCTGGACTACGAGGTGGAGCTGGCGGTGATTTTGGGCAAAGACGCCAGCAAGGTGCCCCTGGACCAGGTGGAGGACTATATCCTGGGCTACACCATCCTCAACGACGTCAGCGCCCGGGACCTGCAGTCCGCCCACCAGCAGTGGTACTTCGGCAAGAGCCTGGACGGCTTCACCCCCATCGGCCCCTGGATTGTCACGAAGGACGAGCTGGCGTGGATGCCCAAGCTGGCCATCCGCTCCTTTGTCAACGGGGAGCTGCGGCAGAACAACAACACGGAGCGGATGATGACCGGCATCGACGCCGCCATCCACCAGCTCTCCCAGGGCATCACCCTGAAGGCGGGCACCATCCTGGCCATGGGCACCCCCTCCGGCGTGGGCATGGCCTTCAACCCCACCCGGTATATGCACCCCGGCGACGTGGTCCGCTGCGAGATCGAGGGCATCGGCGTGCTGGAAAACCCCGTCCGCTGACCCCTTTGCAGAAAAAGACGCGCACAGGCAATGCCTGTGCGCGTCTTTTCTGTCAGTTGTCCAGGCACCGGCGCACCGCGCCGTCCAGCAGCGCCATGTCCGCCTCCGTCAGATCCCAGTCGAAGGCGGCGCAGTTCTGCAGCACCTTCGCCCGGCTCTGGGCCCCCACGATGCAGGAGGAGACGAAGTCCTTCTTCGCACACCAGTTCAGGGCGATCTGGGACAGGGACACCCCGCCGTGGTCTGCGGAGAACTGGTCCATCACCTTCAGCAGCTCCATCACCTTGGAGAACATGGGCTCCCGGAAGTGCTTGTAGAAGCGGCTGCGGCTGTCGCTCTCGGCGAAGGCCGTCACCTCCCGGAAGGCGCCGGTGAGGATGCCGCCGCCCAGGGAGCCGTAGGTCATGACGCCCATGCCCTGCTCCGCCGCCCAGCGGATGAGGGCCTCGTCGTCCCGGTGGACCATGGAGTACTGGGGCTGGTAGGCCTCGATCTCGCAGAACTGCCCAGCCTCCTCCATCTGCTCCTGGCTGAAGTTGGAGACGCCCACGTGGAGGATCTTGCCCTCCTGCTTCAGGCGGTTCAGGGCGTCCATGGTCTCCGCGAAGGGGGTGTTGGGGTCCGGCCAGTGGATGAGGTAGAGGTCGATGTAATCGGTTTGCAGGTTCCGCAGGGAGTCCTCGCACTGCTGGCGGATGCGGGCGGGGGAGCCGTCCCGGACGTAGGTGGTGCCGTTGACAAACACGTTGCCGCACTTGGTGGAGATCACCACGTTCCGCCGCACCCCCAGGTCCTTCAGCGCCTTGCCCAGCAATTGCTCCGCCGCGCCGCCGTTGTAGGCGGGGGCGGTGTCGAAGAAGTTGACCCCGGCCTCCACCGCGGCCCGGATGGCGTCCAGCCGGGTCTCCTCGGAGTTGTCGTCCCAGCCCACGCCGCCGATGCCCCAGGTGCCCAGGGCCATCTCCGAGACCTGCATCCCGGTCTTTCCAAACTGTTTGTAGCGCATATGCTTCATCCCTTTCAAAATTTTGAGGGGCTTGCTCTCTTCCATCCCGGGCCCGTCCCCCCTTCGGGCCGCCCGGCCCGCCGTCCTTCGGGCCATCGGGAAAACCGAATCGCCGTTATACAAAAAATATATTACCACAAGCGGGAAAAAGGTGCTACCATAAATCCATGCTTTTCCCTGAAATTTTGAAAGGCGGCCCGGCCGAGCGCTTCTCCCCTCCCCGGAGCCGGGCTTGGCCTACGGCCGCGCATCGCCGGAGAACAAAAGGAGGAATCCCTTCCATGGAAGAACTGATTTACCGGGACCGCCGGGGCACCAACGCCTCCAAGTGGAACCATCTGGAGAAGAAATTCACCCGGGACGGCCTGCTGGGCCTGTGGGTGGCGGACATGGACTTTGCCGCCCCCGCCTGCGTCCGGGAGGCCCTGCACCGGCAGGTGGAATTCGGCGTATTCGGCTACGATGAGACGCCGGAGGGCTACTACGAGGCCTTTCTCCGCTGGGAGAAAATCTGGCACGGCTACGAGGTCCGGCGGGAGTGGCTGCGGCACTCCCCCGGCGTGGTAGCGGCCTTCAACTGGTTCATCCAGCTGCTGACCAGGCCCGGCGACGGCGTTCTGGTCCAGACGCCGGTGTACTACCCCTTTTTGTCCGCGGCGGAGGACAACGGCTGCCGCCTGGTGAAAAATGAGCTGGTGAACACCAACGGCGTCTACACCGTGGACTTCGCGGACTTTGAGCGGAAGCTGGCGGAGGAGCGCGTCAAGGTCTTCCTCCTCTGCTCCCCCCACAACCCCGTGGGCCGGGTGTGGCGGCGGGAGGAGCTGAAGACCCTGCTGGACCTGTGCCGGGCCCACGGCGTGTATGTCATCGCCGACGAGATTCACCACGACTTCGTCCACGGGGACCACCCCCACCTCCCCGCCGCCACTCTGGGGGACTACGACGACATGTTGGTGACGCTGACGGCCCCCAGTAAGACCTTCAACCTGGCGGGACTGAAGAACTCCGTCATCATCATTCCCGACGAGGCCCTCCGCCGGTCCTACGACGCCTACACGAGAAGGCTCCACGTGGCCGACGGCAACAGCTTCGGCGTCACCGCCGCGGAGGCCGCCTACACCGGCGGGCGCCCCTGGCTGGAGCAGGTCTTGCAGGTGGTGCGGGGGAACGAGCGTATCCTCCGGGAGGAGCTGCTGCCCCGGAAACCCCGGCTGGTTCTCTCCCCCCTGGAGGGGACCTATCTGGCCTGGCTGGACCTGGGGGGCTACCTGCGGCCGGAGGAGCTGGAGGCGGCGGTGGAGGGCCGGTGCGGCCTGGCCCTGGACTACGGCTCCTGGTTCGGCGGCAATGCCCTCTGCCACGTCCGTATCAATTTGGCCACCCGGCCGGAGACCATCCGGCAGGCCGCGGAGGCCCTCGCGGCGCACCTGTAACTGGAAAAGCGGCCCCGTGCGTATGCACGGGGCCGCTTTTTTGCCCGTCCAACGAAAAAAATCCGGGAGCGGCCAGGCCGCTCCCGGGAATGCGTACGGACGGGATCAGTACATCAGGTTGGGCAGGAACATGGACAGGGGCTCCCAATAGGTAATCAGGATCAAGTCCAGGATCATGACGCCCAGGATGGGCAGAATGCCCTTGCAGATCTGCTCCAGCTTGGCGTTGGCCACGTTGCAGGCCACGAACAGGTTCACGCCCAGAGGCGGCGTCACAAAGCCGATGGCCAGGTTCACCACCATGATGATGCCGAACTGCACGGGGTCCACACCCATTGCCTGCACGATGGGCAGGAAGATGGGGGCCAAAATGATGATGGCGGCGTTGGTCTCCATGAAGCAGCCCACGATCAGCAGCAGGATGTTGATGAGCATCAGCAGCACCACGCGGCTGTCGGTGACGGACTGGAAGAAGTCGGCGATCAGCATGGGAACCCGCTCCAGGGTCAGAATCCGGCCGAAGGTAGTGGCGGTGCCCAGGATGATCAGGATGGTGGCGGTGGTCAAAGCGGCGCTGGCAAAGATGCGGTACAGGTCCTTCAGCTTCAGGTCCCGGTACACGAACAGACCCACGACCAGGCCATAGGCCACGGCCACGGCGGCCGCCTCGGTGGGCGTGAAGATACCGCCGTAGATGCCGCCCAGGATGATGATGGGCACCAGCAGCGCCCACACGCCGTCCTTCAGGGCCAGGCCCACGTTGCCCCAGGAGAAGGGGGCGGCCTCTTTGTTGATGTAGCCGTGCTTCTTGCAGTAGAAGCTGCTGTAGACGCACAGGGAGACGCCGATCAGGATGCCGGGCAGGAAGCCGGCCAGGAACAGGGCGCCGACGGAGGCGCCGGTGGCCACGCAGTACATGACCATGGGGATGGAGGGCGGGATGATGACGCCGATGGAACCGGCGGCGGCGGTGATGGCGCTGCCGAAGTTCTTGTCATAGCCCTGCTTCATCATGCTGGGGATGGTCAAACCGCCGATGGCGGCCACGGTGGCCGGGCCGGAACCGGAGATGGCGGCGAAGAACATGCAGGCCACCACGGTGACCAACGCCAACCCGCCGTACTTCCGGCCCAGGAAGGCGTCCGCGATGTTCAGCAGGCGCCGGGAGATGCCGCCGGTGGCCATCAGCTCACCGGCCAGCACGAAGAAGGGCACGGCCATCAGGGGGAAGGAGTCCGCGCCGGTGACCAGGCCCTGGGCCAGGTAGGTGGGCTGCACCACGCCGCTGCTCAAAATGGCGATCAGGCTGGACATGCCCAAAGAGATGCCGATGGGCACGCGGAGAATCAGGAGAAGCGCAAAGCTTCCAAACAGAATCGCAACTTCCATATCTTACACTCCTCTCATTCCCACTCAGGTGCCTTCACGGCAACGATGATCTTCTGCACCAGGCGAATCACCGTCAACACCATGCCGACGACAGGAGCTGCGTACACATACTGCATGGGCATTCCCATGGCGGGGGACATCTGGCCGCTGGTGATCTGCATGCCCACCACCAAAATGCCGTAGTAAATAATGGCGACGGCAAAAATCAGGAACAGCACGTAGGCCACGATGGCGTAGCCGCGCTTGATCTTCTTGGGCATAAAGGTATAGACGGCGTCCACGCAGATGTGCTTATCCATTTTGACACCCAGGCTGATGCCGATATAGATCATCCAGATGAACAGATAGCGGGCCAATTCCTCGGACCAGGAGAGGGAGTTGTTCAAAACATAGCGGAAAAAGACCTGCAGAACGATGATGATGCTCATCAGCGCCAGGAAAATAACGCAGAGAATCTTTTCCATGTGTTCGTCAAGAAACTTTAAGACTTTCATTCCCTTTGCTCTCCACCTTTCTCTATTTTGATTCTTAACGCTTTTTTTACAATCTCTATTACCGGGAAGAGACTGCCGCATTCAGGCAGTCTCTTCCCCAACGGCCGCGTAAAGACGGCGCGTTTCTCAGTACTCGAAACCAGCGGCGGCCCAGAGATCTTGGGCGTAGGTGCCGCCGGCCGCCTCAATGACCTTGTCATAGATGCCGGCGTTGGTGCAGGCAGCGATCATCTCCTTGCGCAGATCCTCGCTGACCTCATAGACCTTGCTCAGGCCGGAGTCGTTGATGCCGTCGGTGCACTTCTGGTTGTTGACATCGCAGGTCTCGCGGTTGTTCTGAACGGCCTCGTCCATGCACTGCTGAACCAGCTCCTGGGTCTTGGCGTTCAGGCTGTTCCAGACGTCCAGGTTCATGAACACCACATAGGGGGTGTAGATGTGCTGGGTCAGGTAAACGTGGTCCTGCACCTCGTGGAGCTTATTGTTGTAAATCTGCTCCAGGGGGTTCTCCTGGGCGTCGAAAGCCTTCTGCTGCAGAGCAGTGTACAGCTCACCGAAAGCCAGGGGGGAGGGGTTGGCGCCCAGAGCGGTCCAGATGGCCAGGTGCACCTCGTTCTCCATGGTGCGGATCTTCAGGCCCTTCAGATCGGCCAGGGTGTTGACCTCGCGGTTGCAGGTCAGGTTGCGGAAGCCGTTTTCAAAGTAGCCCAGGCCCTTCAAGCCATAATCGGCCATGGAGTCCAGCAGGGCCTGACCGGCCTCGCTGTCCATGGTGGCGCGGGCGGTCTCATAGCTGGAGAACAGGAAGGGGGTCTCGAAGGCGTTCAGAGAGGGCACCAGGGCCGCGATAGCGGCGGGGGAGGGAGCGCCCATGGTCACGTTGCCCTGCACGCAGGCCTCGGTGTACTCGCGGTCGCCGCCCAGCTGCTGGTTGGGATAGATGTCCACGGTGATCACGCCGCCGGAGCGCTCTTCCAACAGCTCCTTAAAGTACACCAGGCTGGTGTGCTGGGCCACGGTCTCAGTGGAGCCGTGGGCGGCGATGATGTTAAAGGCGGTGTAGCCCTCATCGGCGGGGGCTTCGGTCTGGGAACCGGAGTCCGCGGGAGGGGTGGTCTCTTCCTTCTTGCCGCCGCAGCCGGCCAGCAGAGTGGCGCTCAGGCCGAGCACCAGAACCAAAGACAAAAACTTCTTCACGTATCTTCTCCTCACGTTTCATGTGGGTCTCGCCGCCGCATGCGGCGGCGGGGATGGGGTGGCGTCGGTCGGTACCGCCCGCCGGAGCGGGCGGTACCGGAGGGCAATCCCTTAGGGCTGGAAGCCGGCAGCGGCCCACAGGTCTGCGGCATAGGTGCCGCCGGCCTTCTCGATGACCATGTCATAGATACCGGCATCGGTACAGGCCTTGACCATCTCGTCGTGCAGCTCGGGGCTGACCTCGTAGGTCTTGCTCACGCCGGAGTTGTCGATGGCCTCGAAGCAGGCCTGCTCGTTGGCCTCGCAGATCTCGCGGCAGTACTGAACGGCCTCGTCCATGCACTCCTGAATCAGGTTCTGGGTCTTCTCATTCAGGCTGTTCCAGGTGTCCAGGTTCATGTAGATGATGTAGGGGGTGTAGATGTGGCCGGTCTTGTAGACGTGGTCCTGCACCTCATAGAACTTGGTGTTGTAGATCAGCTCGGCGGGGTTCTCCTGCGCATCGAAGGACTTCTGCTGCAGGGCGGTGTACAGCTCGCCGAAGGCCAAGGGGCCGGGGTTGGCGCCCAGGGCGGTCCAGATGGCCAGATGGACCTCGTTCTCCATGGTCCGGATCTTCAGGCCCTTCAGGTCGGCCAGGGAGTTGATCTCCTTGTTGCAGGTCAGGTGACGGAAGCCGTTCTCGAAGTAGCCCAGGCCCTTCAGACCGGCGCTCTCCAGGGAGTCCAGCAGAGCCTGGCCGGCCTCGCTGTCCAGAGCCTTGTACACGGTCTCCCGGTCAGAGAACAGGAAGGGAGTCTCAAAGGCGTTCAGCGCGGGAACGAAGGGGGCGATGTTCGCGGTGGAGGGACCGCCCATGGTCACGTTGCCCTGGGTAGCGGCCTCGGTGTACTCCCGGTCGCCGCCCAGCTGCTGGTTGGGATACAGGTCCACGGTGACGGCGCCGCCGGAGCGCTCTTCCACCAGCTCAATGAACTTCAGGAAGGACTGGTTCTCGGAGGTGGTCTCCGCAGCGCCGTGAGCGGCGATGATGTTCAGGGTGTCATACCCCTCATCGGCAGGCGTGTCGGTCTGGGTGCCGCCATCGGCGGGGGGGGTGGGGGTCTCCTCTTTCTTGCCGCCGCAGCCAGCCAGCAGGGTGGCGGTCAGGCCCAGAACGAGGATCAGGGATAAAATCTTCTTCATCATTCTTTCTCCTTCTTCTTCAAAATTCTTCATCAATGCCGTCCCTGTGGCGGGACAGCAGAAATGGTCTTCCTCGCAGGAACGCCTGTGCGGCATCACCGGGATTCGGACCGGTACTAAAAATAGCATATTCCGGTCCATCTTTCAAGATGAAAGCCAGCCAGGTTTCAAAACTTTGGAATCTCTCACAGCCTGCAAACGCACATTTTGTACAAAATTACAAGCGAAAATCAGTAAAATTACCAAACTTTGTGAAAGGAAAAACTCTGTGTTTCTCCTGCAACAGTTCCGGTGTCAGGAAAACCGGCTGGCGGCCCGCTCAATGTCCACGATTTTCTCCATGGCCTTCATGTACT